>JAEYTV010000281.1 GCA_023433855.1 Pseudomonadota bacterium
GCCCTGGACCATGCTGATTTCGATCTCTATCCCGGTGAGATCCTGGCCGTCATTGGTGACAACGGAGCAGGAAAATCCTCCCTCATCAAGGCGATCTCAGGTGCCATACGACCGGACGAGGGCGAGATCCGCATGGGCGGCGAGGTGGTGCATTTTTCCTCACCGAACGAGGCTCGCAAGGCGGGCATCGAAACGGTTTACCAGAATCTTGCCCTGTCACCTGCCCTATCCATCGCCGACAACATGTTCCTGGGTCGGGAGATCCGCAAACCGGGTCTGACCGGCAAGATCTTGCGCAAGCTCGACCATGCCGCGATGCAACGGTTTGCCCGTGCCAAGCTGTCCGAGCTCGGGCTGATGACGATCCAGAGCATCGACCAGGCGGTCGAGACCCTGTCGGGGGGGCAGCGGCAGGGAGTTGCGGTCGCGAGGGCGGCGGCATTCGGATCGAAAGTCATCATTCTGGACGAGCCTACTGCTGCGCTCGGGGTCAAGGAAAGCCGTCGCGTCCTGGAACTCATCCTTGACGTGCGATCCCGCGGCATACCCATCGTCCTGATCTCACATAACATGCCGCATGTCTTCGAAGTGGCTGATCGTATCCACATCCACAGGTTGGGCCGGCGACTGACAGTGATCAAGCCGAAGGAGCATACGATGTCCGACGCCGTCGCCTTCATGACCGGCGCAAAGGCCCCTCCGCAGCCGGCAGCTGAGTAACGTAGCCGCGCCGGCCCGAAGGTATTCGGCGAGCCCTCCTCTCAGCGTCACTCGGAGGGCACATTTTCTCTCAGTTCCCTCAACCAGACCCCAGCCTCGCTGTCCGACGGTGCACGCCAGTCGCCTCGAGGCGACAACGAGCCGCCCGAAGAGATCTTCGGTCCGTTCGGAAGCGTCGAACGTTTGAACTGGCTGGAGAAAAACCGCTTGAGGAAGACTTCGAGCCAATGTCTGATTTCCGTCAGCGAATAGGCCCGTCGGTCCGCATCCGGCAGATCTTTCGGCCAAGGTCCGCGGTCGGCATCGCTCCAGGCATGGTGAGAAAGAAAAGCGATCTTCGAGGGACGAAAGCCGAAGCGGGTGAGATAATAGAGGTTGAAGTCCTGCAGCGCATACGGGCCAACGATGCTCTGCGTCGACTGGATCGTGCCCGCATCACCAGCCGGAACAAGCTCCGGCGAGATCTCTGTCGCAAGGATGGCATTGAGGATCTGCGCCGTTTCGGCGGTTACGTCGCCTGAATTCGCAACGAAGCGAATGAGATGCTGGATGAGCGTTTTCGAGACCGAGGCGTTCACATTGTAATGCGACATGTGATCGCCGACGCCATAGGTGCACCAGCCAAGCGCCAACTCGGAAAGATCGCCGGTCCCTACAACAAGGCCGGCATTCTGGTTTGCAAGCCGAAAGAGATAGTCCGTCCGCAACCCTGCCTGCACGTTCTCGAACGTCACATCGTAGACTGCCTCGCCCCTGCCGAAGGGATGCCCCAGATCTTGAAGCATCTGACGAGCGGCCGGCCGGATGTCGATTTCCTCCCCGGTCACGCCCAGCGCCTTCATCAGAGCCCAGGCATTGGTCTTGGTCTGGTCGGAGGTTGCAAACCCCGGCAGCGTATAGGCGAGGACATTCTTGCGATCGAGGCCTATGAGGTCCATGGCACGCGCGGTGACGATCAACGCCTGCGTCGAATCCAATCCTCCGGAGACACCGATCACGGCTCGTTTCAGTCCCGTCGAAGCCAATCGCTTGGCAAGTCCCTGGACCTGGATATTGTATGCCTCATAGCAATCCTCCCGCAGCCTGGCCGGATCGGCCGGGACGTAGGGGTAACGCTCGACACGTCGGCGAAGCGGCACCGCGTCTGCCGGACGGTCGAACGAGAAGCAGACCGTGCGGAAAGGATGATGCCGGAGTTCCTCGCGAGCGCAGTCGCCGAAGGTATTGACGCGCATCCTTTCCTGCCTGAGCCGACCCAGATCGATGTCCGAGCTGACATAGATGCTGTCCTTGGGGAAACGCTCCGTCTCTCCCAGCAGGTCGCCATTCTCAAAAATTGCAGCATGCCCGTCCCAGGCAAGGTCCGTCGTTGACTCGCCCGGACCTGCGGCGGAATAGGCATAAGCCGCAATGCTTCGGGAGGACTGGCTGGCGCACAACAAGCGACGCGTTTCGGCCTTGCCTATGGTGATGTTGCTGGCTGACAGGTTCAGCAGGACCTCGGCCCCAGCCAGCGCCGCACGAGTCGAGGGCGGTAACGGTACCCAGACGTCTTCGCAGACTTCGACCGCGAAGGTGAAGGGCACAGATCCCCGGGAGCGGAACAGAAGATCCAGGCCGAAAGGCACGCTGCGGCCACCCACTTCGATCTCCGCATCGGCGATTCCCAATCCGGGCGTGAAATGGCGGCGCTCGTAAAATTCCCGGTAGTTGGGCAGATAAGCTTTCGGAACGACGCCGAGAATGCTGCCCTTATGGATAATGACGGCACAATTAAACAGGCGCCCTTCACGCCGGAGCGGCGCTCCAACAATGAGGGTCGGGTAGAGGCTTTCGGATGCTTCGACGATCCGCACGATCGCAGCTTCCACGGCATCGAGCAGAACATCCTGATGCAGCAAGTCGTCGACGGAGTAAGAAGACAAGCCAAGCTCCGGGAACAACATGACGGCGATACTGTCGGCATGTCCCATGTGAGCCAGCCGGAGCGTCTCGTCGGCCGCAAAATGTGGGTCGGCCACCCGGCTGCGAGGCACACATGCCGCAATCCGCAGGAACTCGTGACTGTAGAGGGAGAAAAACTGGTCCATGGCTTGCTCGCTGTCTGTCCCTGGCTTGAGGCCGGGCGAAGCGTGAACGAGATGATCGCTGCTTCGGTTGCGTGAAGATAACAATCTTGGCATGAAAGTCACTTCCCGGGCGTGAGGTGAATGTGGTTGAATTCGCCACGGACGATGCTATAAGCGCCGCCTAACTTATCGCAGTTTTCATCTGCTGGTTGGAGAGGACGCCATGTCTGACGACGCCCTCTTCCAATTGGGGATGGGCTCAGTCGAACTTGATGCCCCCCGAACGGAAGAACCATCAACGAGGCTTTGTCTCGTAAGCTCGACTGTTTATCGGCTCTCCGCTTGCGAACGGAAACGAGCCGTCCTGCTCAGCGGGCTGCCGCTCTGCCCTACGTGACTTAAAAAGCGAACGGCAAGAGAACCGCTGCCGCGGGCGATAGTTATGGTCTTGAATGGCCATTCTGCTCTCGAAAACAGACCCTCGCCATTCGTTCGCGATCAGCCTGGCCGGATCACATCCTGCCGCGCCACCATCATCTCACTGACGCCATTCGCTTGCGGCGGCCACCGACTTCGGAAGCAGACGACACCATGCAGATCACGACACCCTACTATCTCATAGACAAGACCAAGCTCCTTCATAACATGGAGAAGATTGCCCGGCTGCGCGAAAAATCCGGAGCAAAGGCGCTACTGGCCTTGAAGTCGTTCGCTACCTGGTCGGTTTTCGACCTTATGCGCGATTACATGGACGGGACCACGTCTTCGTCTCTCAATGAGGTCCGTCTCGGCCACGAGCGGTTCGGAAAGGAGACCCATGCCTACAGCGTCGCCTATGCCGATTACGAAATCGACGACGTGGTGAGCCATGCCGACAAGATCATCTTCAATTCCATCAGCCAATTGACGCGTTTCGAGAAGCAGTCCGCAGGCATCGTCCGCGGCCTCCGCCTCAATCCCGGCATCTCGTCCTCGAGCTTCGATCTGGCGGATCCGGCCCGCCCGTTCTCGCGGCTCGGTGAGTGGGATATATCCAAGGTCGAGACGGTCATGGACCACATCTCCGGCTTCATGATCCACAATAACTGCGAGAACGGGGATTTGCACCTCTTCGACAGGATGCTCGGTGAGATCGAGCAGAAGTTCTCGCCCCTGCTGAAGAAGGCTGACTGGGTAAGCCTGGGTGGCGGCATCCATTTCACCGGCGAGAACTACCCGCTCGATGAATTTGCCGAGCGACTGAAGCGGTTTTCGCAAGAGTTCGGCGTGCAGGTCTACCTGGAGCCGGGTGAGGCATCGATCACCAAATCGACCACGCTCGAAGTGACCGTTCTCGACAAGCTCTACAACGGCAAGAACCTTGTCGTGGTGGATTCATCCATCGAGGCACACATGCTGGATCTGCTGATCTATCGTGAGAATGCCAAGGTTCACCCCAACCAGGGGCCACATCGATACATGGTCTGCGGCAAGTCCTGCCTGGCTGGCGATATCTTCGGGGAGTTCGACTTCCCCGAAGAGCTCAATATCGGCGACCGCATCTCTATTCAGGACGCGGCGGGTTACACGATGGTCAAGAAAAACTGGTTTAACGGCGTGAAAATGCCGGCAATCGCCATCCGGGAACTGGATGGCAGCCTCAGGACGGTCCGGGAGTTTTCTTACGCGGACTACGAACAAAGCCTTTCCTGACCCCAGCGAAGGCATCTGACGATTGGACATAGGAGTTGGTCCCAATGAAGAAGAACGTGCTCATCATCGGCGCAGGCGGCGTCGCACAGGTCGTCGCCCACAAATGTGCTCAAAACAATGACGTGCTGGGCGATATCCATATCGCGTCGCGCACCAAGGCAAAGTGCGATGCTATCATCGCATCTGTCCATGAAAAGAAGGCGATGAAACAGCCGGGCGTTCTCGAAGCGCACGCCCTCGATGCGCTCGACATCGAAGCCACCAAGGCTCTGATCCAGATGACCGGCAGCCAGATCGTCATCAACGTCGGCACGGCGTTCTTGAACATGTCTGTCCTGCGTGCCTGCATGGATACGGGGGTCGCCTATATCGACACCGCCATTCACGAAGAGCCCAACAAGATCTGCGAGACACCGCCATGGTACGGGAATTACGAGTGGAAGCGCGCCGCCGAATGCGAGGAGAAGGGCATCACCGCCATTCTTGGCGCAGGCTTTGACCCGGGTGTGGTCAACGCCTATGCGCGTCTTGCCAAGGACGAGTATCTCGACAAGGTCACGGACGTCGATATCGTCGACATCAATGCCGGCAGCCACGGCAAGTATTTCGCCACGAACTTCGACCCGGAAATCAACTTCCGCGAATTCACCGGCGTCGTCTATTCGTGGCAGGGAGGCGAGTGGAAGGTCAACAAGATGTTCGAGATCGGCAAGGACTACGACCTGCCGGTCGTCGGCACGCGCCGCGCCTATCTCTGCGGCCACGATGAAGTGCACTCGCTTGCGAAGAACATGGATGGCGCCGCCGTGCGCTTCTGGATGGGCTTCGGCGATCACTACATCAATGTCTTCACGGTCCTGAAGAACATCGGCCTTCTGTCGGAACAGCCGGTGAAGCTTGCCGACGGTTCGGAGGTCGTGCCCCTGAAGGTGGTGAAGGCCTGCCTGCCTGACCCTGCCTCGCTTGCTCCTGATTACGAGGGCAAGACCTGTATCGGCGATTTCGTTAAGGGCATCAAGGACGGCAAGGAACGGACTGTCTTCATCTACAACGTCGCCGACCACAAGGAAGCCTATAACGAGGTCGGCTCGCAGGGCATTTCCTACACTGCAGGCGTTCCGCCGGTCGCTGCGGCCATGCTGGTCGCTACCGGAGAGTGGGATGTGAAGAAGATGGCCAATGTCGAAGAGCTGCCGCCGAAGCCCTTCCTCCATATCCTCGGCCAGATCGGACTTCCAACCTGGATCCGCGACGAAAAGGGCGAGCGCCAGCTAAGTTTCGAAACGCCTGCGTCAGACGAAAAGCAGGCTGCGGTCGCCGCTGCCGAATAGCACTACCGTTACGCCATCAACGTCCCCTGACACGCCGACATGGCGCTCAGGGGACGCCCACTTTTCGAGCAAACCGCAATCCAGGCTACGCCGGATGTTCCGCTGATCGCTCTGCTTTACGCGCGGCCAGTCCATTGCCCCACCAAGGCGCGGCACGGACAGACTATCATGGCCCGCGGCCGCCGATCAGGCCGCATCCGGGTTCTTCACAATTGAGCAATATGTTACGTCTGTAGCGGCACATCCACGGCTGGGGACTGGCGACATTGACAAGAGCGGATAAAGCCACTTTGGCGGCGCCATCACGCAAGGGGCGCAACCTGGTTGAGACCGTTGCGCAGCGGTTACGCGAAGCGATCGTGGCGGGCGAGCTAAAGCCGGGCATCAAGCTGCCGAGCGAAAACGGCCTGACGAAGCAACACCAGGTCAGCCGTACCGTCATTCGCGAGGCGATCGCCTCGCTACGAGCCGACGGGTTGGTCGAGGTCCGGCACGGTGTCGGAGTGTTCGTTCTGCCTCGTGCAGCAAGCCTTCAAAACGGTCTCCGCGCTGCCGATTCACGCCGCGTATCCTCCATCATCGAGATGCTTGAAGTCCGTGCGGCCATTGAGATCGAGGCCGCTGGCCTTGCAGCAAGCCGCTCTTCGCCCGCGCAGCAGGAGTTGATCTTCGAATGCCTTGATGCCATGGCCCGGCAGATCGCCGCCGGATCGTCGACCGTGGAAAGCGACCGAGCCTTCCATCTCGCGATTGCGGACGCTACCAACAATCCGAGGTTTCGCGAGTTGCTCGAAGCGATTGGCGAACAAATGATACCGCGCTCCCAGTTTCGCGAGAAGGATGCCGATACCACTCCACCGGAATACCTGTCGCAGATCCAGAAGGAACATGCCGGGATCGCAAAAGCGATCTCCGAAGGGGATGAAGCGGCCTCGCGGGAAGCCATGCGCGCGCATTTGAAAGGCAGCCAGCAGCGTTACCGGGCGCTCATACGTCGCGCCTGAAAGCTGGCCGAGCGGCTCGCGAGAGCCTTCAGCCCGTACGGTTCAAGCATGCTTGAGCTCAGTCGAGCACCCGTGACTCGGGCGCAAGCGGCTCAACTCCCAACGTTTTCGTTCAGCTGTCTCCAAACGACGGTTGCGGGCCGCGTTGACAATCAAAAAGTGGCTGTCTATTGCTCAGATGTCAGACCAATTTGGGGACGCATGACGAAGGTTCATTTCTCGCCGCTTCCGCCCGGAGACAGAGCTCGCCAGGTCAGCCAGGCGCTTGCCGACTACGTTGAAGCTGCCGATTTGAAAGCGGGCGACCGGCTGCCGGCCGAGCGCGAACTGATGGTCGCCCTCGGCGTAGGGCGCTCCACCATCCGCGAGGCAATCCGTCAATTCCAGGCGCTAGGAATCATCGAAACGCGCAAAGGCAGTGGAAACTATCTGCTAAGGCCGATCTCCAGGCATACGGTTCACATGCCCCTCTCTTTCGAGACGGCCAATCTGCGGGATGCACTCCTGTTGACCCTTCAGGTGCGGCGTGGACTCGAATGTGAAGCCGGCATGGTCGCGGCCCGCATGCGGACGGCGGAAGACCTCGAGATCATCGAAGCCCGGCTGGAGGAAATGGAACGGGTTCATCACGCCAGAGGTGCTTCCGGACCGGAAGACCTTGCCTTCCACCTTGCCATCTACGATGCCACGCACAATCCACTCTTCCGTCAGTTGCTCGAGCAGATGCGAGAAACCTTTGAGCGTTTCTGGAGCCATCCTTTCGAACGGTTCGATTTCGCCAGACGATCCTTCCCGTACCATCGCACGCTCTTTGACGCCATCGTCGCCCAGGATCCTGAAGCGGCGCGCGCCGAAACAATGAAGATCCTCGCGGTCGTCGAGGACGATATCAGGGAAATGTCGCATGCCTGAAAGTACCGATCCCTTTGATCTGGCGTCGCTAATCGTCGCGCATGACGAAGGGAATGCCTATGACGCGGTTGTGCCACCCATTGCCCAGACCTCGTTGTTCACGTTCTCAGATTATGACGACATGATCTCGTCCTATCGCGGCGAAAAGGTGCGGCCGATCTATACGCGTGGCCTCAATCCGACGGTCCGGATGTTCGAGGACATGCTCGCAAAGCTCGAAGGTGCGGAGGATGCGCTCGGTTTTGCAAGCGGCATGGCAGCGATCTCCTCCGCGGTCCTGAGCTTCGTCGAACCGGGTGACCGGATCGTCGCGGTCAGGCATGTCTATCCCGATGCCTTCCGCCTGTTCGGCACCATCCTCAAGCGTATGAAGGTCGAGGTGACCTATGTCGACGGGCGGGACGAGGAGGCTGTCGACAAGGCGCTGGCGGGAGCGAAGGTCTTCTACATGGAGAGCCCGACCAGCTGGGTAATGGAAGCCCATGATGTCGGCGCACTGGCGGCGCTTGCGAGAAAGCATGGCGTCGTGTCGATGATCGACAACAGCTGGGCGAGCCCGTTTTTCCAGCGGCCAATCACGCTCGGCGTCGACCTTGTCATCCATTCCGCTTCCAAATATCTCGGCGGCCACAGCGATGTCGTCGCCGGCGTGGTCGCGGGATCGAAGGAGATGGTCGCCCGGTTGAAGGCCGAGACCTATCCCTATCTCGGCGGCAAGCTTTCGCCTTTCGACGCGTGGCTGTTGATCCGAGGCCTGCGCACCCTCCCCTTGCGCATGCAAGCACATCAGAATGCGGCGATCGCCATCGCGCGGCGACTGCAGGAACTCGACGTGGTGGAGGAAGTCTGCCACCCCGGGCTGGCGAACCGCCTGCCCCCGGGGCTTCGAGGTACCTCGGGCCTCTTCTCCTTCATATTCAAGGAGGGGGTCGATATCCGAGCCTTTGCCGATCACCTGAAACTCTTCAAGCTCGGCGTCAGCTGGGGCGGACACGAAAGCCTGATCGTACCGGGCGAAGTGGTGCTGCAGCAGAAGGCACAGCCAAATTCCGCGCATGCCTTCGGCATCCACGCGCGGTCTGTCCGCCTCCATGTGGGCCTCGAGGGAACCGAGGTCCTGTGGAGAGATCTCGAGGAGGCAATCGCGATTGCCTCCTAGAACCCAACCAATAAAAACTGGGAGAACTGATCATGAAAACGCTGATAACAATGACCTTGGCTGCCACGTTGATGGCCGGCAGCGCCTTGGCCGACACGACACTGAAGCTCGTCGAGGTCATCACCAGCCCCGAGCGGACGGAAACGTTGAAGTCGCTGGTCGGTAAATTCGAGGCCGCCAATCCAGGTACCAAGGTCGAAGTCATCTCGCTCCCGTGGAACGAGGCCTTCCAGAAATTCGCGACCATGGTCTCGGCTGGCGACACGCCCGATGTGATGGAAATGCCTGACACCTGGTTGTCCCTCTATGCCAACAACAACATGCTCGAGAGCCTCGAACCCTACCTCGAAAAATGGGAGCATACCAAGAGCCTGACGCCGCGGGCACTCGAGCTTGGCCGTGAGGTCAAGGATACCGCCTACATGCTGCCTTACGGCTTTTACCTGCGGGCAATGTTCTACAACAAGAAGCTGCTTGAAGAAGCGGGTGTTGCCGAGCCGCCAAAGACGATGGAGGAGTTCACCAAGGCCTCCGAGGCGGTATCGAAGCTTCCCGGCAAGTACGGCTACTGCATGCGCGGCGGACCTGGCGGGCTCAACGGCTGGATGATCTTCGCCGCATCCATGGCCGGCGACAACAAGTATTTCACCGACGACGGCACCTCGACCATGAACAGCGAAGGCTGGGCCAAGGGGATCGAGTGGATGGTTGACCTCTACAAGAAAGGCTATGCGCCGAAGGACAGTGTCAACTGGGGCTTCAACGAAGTGGTCGCCGGCTTTTATTCCGGAACCTGCGCCTTCCTCGATCAGGATCCGGACGCCCTGATCGCCGTTGCCGAGCGCATGAAACCGGAAGATTTCGGCGTGGCGCCGCTGCCGAAGGGACCCACGGGGAAATCCTATCCGACAATCGGTTATGCCGGGTGGTCGATGTTCTCGACGACCAAGGACAAGGATCTTTCCTGGAAGTTGATTTCGACGCTTCAAAGTGAGGAGGGCAACCTGGAGTGGAACAAGCGGATCGGCGCGCTGCCGGCCTACCTGTCTGCGGAGAAGGATCCTTTCTACGCCGGCGACCAGTTCAAGGGCTGGTTCGAGGAGCTTGCCGATCCCGACACGGTCCCAACCGTGATGCCCACCCATCTCGAGGAATTTGCGTTCTTCAAGGATTCGCTTGCCATCAAGACGTCGCAGCAGGCCCTTCTTGGCGATATCTCTCCCAAGGAGCTGGCCGAACAATGGTCAGACTACCTTACCAAGGCACAGCAGAAACATCTGGCAAAGAAATAACCAGAGGACCGGCGGCTCGTCGCCGCCGGTCCATATCAACCAAGACGGCGCAAAGCCGCGCAAGGGGAAGTTCATCGATGACAATGGCTGCCGGCATGACTTACGGGCGCCCCCGCCAGAGGCCCTGGCTCACGCGGCTTGCCCGTGCGTCCGAACCCTATCTCTACAGTGCCCCGGCGCTGATCCTTATCATCGCGGTCATGTTGGTGCCGCTGGTCATCGGCATCTCCTACGCCTTCCGGGACATCCAACTCCTCAACCCTTTCTCCGGTGGCTTTGTGGGTCTTGACCACTTCCGCGAGCTCTCCCGCGACGCGGCCTTCTACGGCGCACTCCGCAATACGCTTTGGTGGACGGGGGCTTCAGTCCTGCTGCAATTCGTCTTCGGGCTGATCCTGGCGCTTCTGCTCGACAAGCCGTTCTTGGGCCGAGGTCTGGTTCAGGCGCTGGTCTTCCTTCCCTGGGCGGTGCCGTCCTTCCTGGCCGGGCTCAACTGGGCCTGGTTGTTCAATCCCGTCATAGGGCCCTTGCCTCACTGGCTGTTCGCCATCGGCCTCGTGTCGGAACCCGGGAACCTCCTGTCCGACCCGCATCATGCCATGTGGGGACCGATCATCGCCAACGTCTGGTGGGGCATTCCCTTCTTCGCCATAACGCTTCTGGCTGCGCTGCAGGCGATCCCCCGCGATCTCTACGAAGCTGCCTCCATCGACGGCGCCAACTGGTGGCAACGTTTCTGGTCCATCACGCTCCCCTTCCTTGCGCCCACAATGGCCATCACTGTCCTGCTCAGGACGGTGTGGATCTCGAATTTCGCAGATCTGATCGTCGTCATGACCGGGGGCGGTCCGGCAGATCGCACCCAGATCGTCGCGAGCTACATCTTCACCCAGGCGTTCAAGGCACTCGATTTCGGATACGCGTCTGCGATCGCACTGGTTTTGCTGGCGCTGCTGCTCGCCTACTCCATGCTGATCATCCTCCTGCGGCAAACGCTCTTGAACAGGGACTGAGGTCATGAAGCGTTCCATCCTGCCGATCATCGCGCATCGCCTTGCCATCGCCAGCTATGTCGTTTTCGCCCTGTTCCCGCTCTTCTGGCTCCTGAAAGTGTCCTTGACGCCGAATGATCTGCTGTATTCGGAAGGTGTCCGCCTGTGGCCATCGCGAGCCACGCTGGATCACTATTCCTTTGTCCTGCGGCACAGCGCCTTTCCGACATTCTTCAAGAACAGCCTTATCGTTTCTGCGTCCACCGCGGTGGTGGTCACTGCATGCGCTTCGCTCTCGGGCTATGCTCTTTCCCGCTTCAGCTTCAGAGCCAAATATTTTATCGTCGCACTGATGTTGCTGACCCAAATGTTTCCCTTGGTCATGCTCGTCGCCCCGATTTTCAAGATCATGTCACCACTCGGGCTCACAAACAGCCTGACCGGCCTCGTGCTTGTCTACTCGGCCTTCAATGTGCCGTTCGCGACCTTCCTCATGCAGTCGTTCTTCGACGGCATACCCAAGGACCTAGAAGAAGCGGCGATGATCGATGGCGCCACCAAGTTCATCGCGTTCCGTCAGATCATCCTGCCGCTGACACTGCCGGGGATCGCTGCCACCCTCGGCTTCGTCTTCACGGCTGCCTGGAGCGAACTGCTGTTTGCGCTGATGCTCATCAACGGCAACAATGCAGCCACTTTCCCGGTGGGGCTGCTCACCTTCGTCTCGAAGTTCTCCGTGGACTTCGGGCAGATGATGGCCGCCGGCGTCATGGCGCTGGTCCCTGCAGCTCTCTTTTTCCTGTTCATCCAGCGTTATCTCGTAAAAGGCCTGACGGCCGGCGCGGTCAAGGGGTAGATCATGGCGTCCATCCATATCGAAAAGCTCGACAAGTCGTATGGCCAGTTCCCCGTCCTGAACGGGATTGACCTCGATATCCAGGATGGTGAATTCATCGTCCTCGTCGGGCCGTCCGGTTGCGGAAAGTCAACGCTTCTGCGCATGATTGCCGGCCTGGAGGATGTGACGCGCGGCGAAATCCGCATTGCCGGCAATCGGGTCAACGAGCTTCATCCGAAGGACCGCGACATCGCCATGGTGTTCCAGTCCTACGCCCTCTATCCGCACATGACGGTCTCCGCTAACATGAGCTACAGCCTGAAGCTGCGAAAGGCTGCCAAGGAAACCATAGCGCGCGCCGTCGCCGATGCTGCTGGAAAGCTTGGACTGGAGCCGTTGCTGGAGCGCCGGCCAAAGGCCCTTTCGGGAGGGCAGCGGCAACGGGTCGCCATGGGTCGAGCAATCGTGCGCCAGCCCAAGGCGTTTCTCTTCGACGAGCCTCTGTCGAACCTGGACGCCCGTCTGCGCGAGCAGATGCGCGCCGAAATCAAGAAGATGCACGCCGATCTTGGCGCGACCTCCATCTACGTGACTCATGACCAGATCGAGGCAATGACCCTCGCGGACCGTATCGTTGCCATGCATGCCGGCATTGTTCAGCAGGTGGGCAGCCCCCTCGAACTCTACGATCGACCCGCAAATCTCTTCGTGGCAGGATTTATCGGCTCGCCTGGGATGAACTTCCTCAATGGCACTTATCTTGGCGGTGCTGTCATTTTGAGGGACGGCAGCCGCATTGCTGTCAATCGGACGGATGTCGTCCAAGAGGGATCCGACGTGACGGTCGGGATCCGGCCGGAGCATGTGGTGATTGCCGAAGATGGCGCGGGCGTGCAGGCGGATGTTGAACTCGTCGAGCCCACCGGCTTCGGCATCATCCTACACCTGACGCTCCATGGAATTCCCCTCAAGGTATTCACCTTGGACCGGCGACGCCTGGCTACCGGAAACAAATTGGGAGTTTCGTTCCCGGCGGAACAACTCCACCTGTTCGATGCCGAAGGAAAGCGCATCGGCTAATTTTACAAAAACCTGACCGGATCAGACATTTCACCATTTCTTACTAGGGATATCCTGAAGAACGCAGATTGATATCGTCTTAAAACGCGATCATTACGCGTATTGTTCTTGCGATTGACTATGCCTGCGGGTTCTGCGATATCATATCCCAAGCGAGGGTGGATACTCGTATAGGCAGTGACAGCCAAGGTTGACCTGGCCAACTCTCCTCGCGCCAATATAATGTTTGCCAATCTGTCTCGGTCTGGCGCGGGGGGTGGATGTCTGCATCGCCGAAATACATTGTATCTCACTCCCTGACGGCGGGTGACAGCTTTCCCTTCAAACTTAGCATGGCGAGCATTGCGGCGATAAGCGGCGTCGTCAATGTGCTGGCACTGACCTCGCCTCTGTTCATGCTGCAAGTTTATGATCGTGTATTGGCAAGCGGCAGCGTCCCGACCCTGGTCGGGTTAGCCGTACTGGCCATCGGCCTTTTCGGCTTCCAGTCGCTGCTGGACATCATCAGAGCCCGGGTCCTTCTGAGGGTGGGAGAGCATTTCGACCTTCATCTCTCCGACCGCGTCCACAATGCGGTCACGCGCCTTCCCTTGCTGACCCGCATGCCGGGTGACGGGCTGCAGCCTCTTCGTGACCTCGATAACGTACGCGGCTTCCTCTCGAGCAGCGGACCAACAGCCTTGTTCGACCTGCCGTGGGTGCCTCTCTATCTTGCGATCTGCTTTCTTTTCCACTGGTGGATCGGCGTCACGGCCCTCGCAGGAGCCATCATCCTCATAGGCCTGACCGCGCTCACAAATGCCCTGTCGAAGAAGCCCGCACGCGATGTAGTTGCTGCCAACATGGTCCGCAACGGACTTCTCGAAGCCGCACGCCGCAATGCCGAGGTCATTGAAGCCATGGGCCTTGGCAGACGCCTGGCGGCCCGCTGGCAACACGCCAACAGCGACTATCTGAGGGCCAATCGCACCGCAGCCGACGTTGCTGGAGGCCTGGGCGGAATATCCAAGTCGCTGCGAATGGTGCTGCAGTCTGCGATCCTTGCAGTTGGCGCCTATCTTGTGATCACACAACAGGCAACGGGCGGCGTCATGATCGCCAGTTCCATCATGATGGGCAGAGCGCTCGCTCCAGTTGACCTCGCGATAGCGAGCTGGAAACCATTCCTCCTGGCCCGGCAGAGTTGGGCCCGCTTGACAGACCTGCTTGCCAAGGTTCCGCCCGCCGGTCAGAAGACCGCCCTACCCTCGCCGGAAAAGGAGTTGAGGGTGGAAGCTGCCACGATCATGCCACCGGGAGAGGTCAGGCCGGCCGCTGCAGGCATCGGATTTGCCGTATCCGCCGGCAGCGCCCTGGGGATCATCGGGCCCTCCGGCTCGGGAAAGTCAACCTTGGCTCGGGCGCTGGTTGGGGTCTGGACCCCGGCCGGTGGCAAGATCAGGCTCGACGGGGCAAGTCTTGACCACTGGGACCGCGAGTTCCTGGGGCGACACATCGGCTATCTTCCCCAAGGAGTGGAGCTCTTCGACGGTACCATTGCGGAGAATATCGCTCGTTTCGAGGAAAACCCCGACGCAGGTGCCATCATAGCCGCGGCCAAGGCGGCTGGTGCTCATGAACTGATCCTTCGCTTTGAGCAAGGTTACGAGACACGGATCGGCGAGGCCGGATCCGCACTCTCAGCAGGGCAGCGGCAACGTATCGGGCTTGCGCGTGCCCTGTACCGCGACCCGTTTCTCGTCGTCCTGGATGAACCAAACGCAAACCTGGATGCCGAGGGCGAGGCCGCCGTTGTAAGGGCGATCGCCTCGGTGCGGGAGAGAAGAGGCGTGGCGGTCGTCGTCGCGCACCGTCCAAGCGCCATCGGTGTCGTCGATCTTGTTTTGGTGATGGAGGCCGGGCGGCAAAGGGCATTCGGACCCCGCGACGAGGTTCTGGCCAGTGTTCTCAAACCGGGCTCTGCATCGCCAACTCCGCAGCGGGCGTTCCCTGCCACCGGTGTCGCAGTTCCGCCGCTGAGGGTGGTCGCAAGTCCCGCGAGGAGGGCGGTCGACGTCGAGAATAACGAAGTGCTGCGTAGCGATGCCGGACAAACCGATGGCCAATAGTGATTTGACCGACGCAAAAATCCGCCGATCCATCCGACGACACCTGGCTTCTGGCCTTCTCGCAAGCGCCGTCATGATCGGCGGCGCCGGAGCATGGGCTGCCGTAACCAACCTGGCCGGCGCCGTGGTTGCTTCGGGACACTTCGTCGTCAACTCCTACGTCAAGAAGGTCCAGCATCCGACCGGTGGTGTCGTGGGGGAAATTCTGGTGCGTGACGGCGACGAGGTGGCCGCCGGTCAAACCGTGATGCGCCTTGATGCTACCCAGACACGCGCGAACCTAGCGATCGTCACCAAACGGCTTGACGAACTCACGGCACGGATGGCGCGCCTCGAGGCGGAGCGCGACGATCACGATGCTATCGCCTTTCCTCAGCAGCTTGTGACGCGAGCCGGCGATCCGAATGTTGCCGCGGCGATGCGAAGCGAGAGACGGCTGTTTGAGTTTCGCAAGCAGGGCCGTGACGGCAAGAAGGCTCAGCTTCAGCAGCGGGTCGCTCAATTCGAGCACGAGATCCAAGGCTTGAAGGCGCAGGAGATCGCTTATCAGCAGGGGATGGAAGTCCTCGGCAAAGAAATCATCGCTCTGGATCGTTTGCGCGAACGGGGTATCGTGTCCGACCAGCGCCTGAACAGCTTGAAGGCGCAGACCGCCACCTTCGGCGGCGAACGCGGGGAAAAGATCGCATACCAGGCGCAGGTCGCTGGCCGCATAACCGAAACGCAGCTGCAAATGCTGCAGATCGATCAGGATCTCAAGACGGAAGTGGGCCGGGAGCTCCGTGAGGTCCAAGCTCAGATCGGAGAATATGTCGAGCGCAAGATCGCCGCAGAGGATCAGCTGAAACGGGTAGATATCGTCGCGCCCCAATCCGGCGTTGTCCACCAACTGGCAGTCCACACGATCGGTGGCGTCATCAACCCCGCCGATCCGGTGATGTTGATCGTGCCCGAGGGCGACGATCTGGCGCTCGAGGTTCGGATTGCTCCGAGAGATATCGACCAAGTCCGGGTCGGGCACAAGGCGTTGCTGCGCATGTCCGCCTTCAACCAACGCACCACGCCTGAACTCATCGGCGAGGTGAGCCGGATCGCAGCCGACCTGACGACCGACGAGCGTACAGGTGCCTCCTATTACGTGGTGCGGATCACCGTTCCCGCGCCGGAGATTGCGAAGCTCAAGGGCCTCTCGCTTGTCCCGGGCATGCCCGCAGAGGCCTTCATCCAGACGGAAGACCGCACCGCGTTGTCCTATCTC
Organism: Pseudomonadota bacterium; assembly: GCA_023433855.1. Lineage (GTDB taxonomy): Bacteria > Pseudomonadota > Alphaproteobacteria > Rhizobiales > Rhizobiaceae > Neorhizobium. The sequence goes on from JAEYTV010000281.1 coordinate 16,456, forward strand.
CTCAAGCCGCTTTCCGATCAGGTCAGCCGGGCATTTCGAGAGGAATGACCGGCGTCGGCATCAGGATGCTGTCTTAGCCTGCCGCCTCAAGAGCATGCCGAAGAGGTCACGGGGTTCATCGGGGTCGGCCAGCAGATCCAGCGGGTCGATGTATCCCGATCCGTTGCCCCTGTCGCGAACATAGCGCAAGGCGGAGAAGTCCTCGGTTGCAAAGCCGACGCTGTCAAACAAGGTGACCTGCGAGTCCGAGCTCCGGCCGGGCGATTGCCCGGCAACCACCCGCCAGAGTTCGGTCACCGGATGGTCCGCGGACAACTGCTGTATTTCCCCTTCTATGCGTGTCTGTGGCGCGAACTCGACGTAGATGTCGGATCGCAGAAGTATATCCGGGTGCAACTCGGTCTTGCCGGGGCAGTCACCGCCAACCGCATTGATATGGATGCCGGGACCAACCATGTTATCGGTCAAGATTGTGGCGTTCTGTTTGTCGGCAGTTGCGGTCGTGATGATCTGGGCCCCTTCCACGGCTTCCTGGCCGGAAACGCAGATCTCCACATCGAGCCCGAAATCCCGCAGGTTATTCCGGCAACGCTCACTCGCGGCGCGATCGACGTCATAAAGCCTGAGGTGCTTCACCCCCACCAGAGACTTGAAGGCAAGCGCCTGAAACTCGCTCTGCGCCCCGTTGCCAATAAGCGCCATGCAACTGGCGCCGGTGGGCGCCAGATAGCGAGCGGCAATTGCCGACGTCGCTGCAGTTCTCAGCGCGGTCAATATCGTCATCTCGGACAACAGCAATGGATAGCCGCTGCCGACGTCGGCGAGAACACCAAATGCCGTGACAGTCTGGCGTCCCGACCTGGTGTTCTTCGGATGGCCGTTGACGTATTTGAAGCCATAGAGACGGCCATCACTGGTTGGCATCAGCTCGATCACGCCGTCGGGTGAATGGGATGCAACTCGGGCGATCTTGTCGAAACTCTCCCACCGGCGGAAATCCTCCTCGATGTAGACCGCCAGCTCTGCCAGAAAGGTCTCAATGCCCGTGCCGAGAACAAGATCCATCATGTTTTCGACGCTGATGAAGGGAACGACGTTGAGGTTTGCAGGCGCGGACATCAGTAACTCCTTGTGGGGCGATCGAGGACCTTGCGCCCCATCAGGCTAGCCGTCAGATCCACGAGCAGCGTCGCGGTACGACCGCGTTCGTCCAGAAAGGGGTTCAGTTCAACGAGATCCAGACTGCTGACGAGGCCGCTGTCATGCAGCATCTCCATCACCAGATGGGCCTCCCGAAAAGTTGCTCCCCCCGGAACGGTCGTTCCGACGGCCGGCGCCACAGTGGGATCGAGGAAATCGACGTCCAGGCTAACGTGCAACAGGCCTCCAGCGTCTTCGACTCTCTTGATAAAGCTACGAAGCAGCGGCGCCAGGCCATGCTCGTCGATATCGCGCATGTCATGCACCATGATCTCGCTCGCCTTCAGCGCCAGCCGCTCCGAGGGGTCCACCCTACGGATGCCTATCATGCAGACATGGGCGGCTTTGACCGGATGGGAAAGTGGCGGCATGTAGCCCCCAAACCCGTGTCGGCCGGTAAAATATGCCACCGGCATCCCATGCAGGTTGCCACTGTTGGTGGAGTCGAGCGTATGGAAATCCGTATGCGCATCCAGCCAGAGCACGAAAAACGGCCGCCCAAGCTCTGCCGCACGCCGGGCGGCGCCAGCCACCGTCCCGGCCGACAATGCATGGTCGCCGCCAAGAAAGATGGGCATACCTTCGGCACTCTCCCGATAGGCGAGATCACAGAGCAGGCCGGTCCATCCGGCGACCTGCGAAAGTCTCCGGACAGCCATATTGGGATGCATCATGGGGGGCTGTTCCGGAAGGCTGAGATTGCCCAGGTCTGTCACCTTATGGCCGAGCTCCTCCAGGGCAGCCTTCAGGCCCGCCGTCCTCAGCGCGCTCGGTCCCATTTCACATCCGAGCCGGGATGCACCGTCCTGAAGTGGAACGCCGATCAGCTTGCAATGCATGTCATATCTCCTTGGCCCTCATCCAAGCATGAAGACCCGTCATGGTGAACGGCGCGATTTGCCAAACGATGTGTAATTTCTTATCGAAACGGCAAGTGGAGTTGCCAATTTGACCAGCCATGATTTCGACAGCCGCCTTGTAACGTTGCTCCGCCACAATGCGAGGCGCAGCATCTCCGATCTGGCCGCAGAACTTGGCGCGTCGAGGGCTACGGTGCGCGCGCGGATGGGGAAGCTTGAAACGAACGGCAGCATCCTCGGCTATACGGTGATCCTTCGGGCGGACACGGTAGGACTGCCGGTACGCGGCATCATGATGATCGAGATTGAAGGACGGGTCACAGAGCGCGTGATCAAGGCCCTCGACGGCTTTCCGGAGATCTCCAGTATTCACACGACCAATGGCAGATGGGACTTGATCGTCGAACTCGGGACGATGACGCTTGCCGATCTCGACAACGTGCTTCGCCGCATCAGGCTCCTGCCAGGCATCACCGCCAGTGAAACCAGCCTTCTGCTGGCGACACCCCGCAGCACCAGAGCCCGCCTGTGACCCCCCGACCGAATGCGACGAAGATCACTTGATCGCTCCGGCCGTCATGCCGTTGATGAACTGCCGGGACAGGACGATGTAGAGAATGATCACCGGTGCCGAAGACAGCATGAGCCCGGCGAAAAGGACGCCCCAATCCGTCGTATACTCGCCCATGAAGGTGGTAAGCCCCTGTGGAAGGGTCTTGAGGTTATCTTTCTGGATGAAGATCAAGGGGAAAAAGAAATCATTCCATATCGGGACAAGGTTCTGGATTGCAGCGATCACGAGGGCCGGCCGGACCAGGGGCAGCATGATCGACCACATGATCCGTGGCTCGCTGGCACCATCCATTCTGGCGGCGTCCTCAAGGTCGTTTGGTAATGAACGGAGGAACCCGGTCATGATGAACACGGTGGTCGGCAGTCCCATGGCCACATAGATCAGGACCAGCGAGAGCTGGGTGTTGAGGATGCCGAGATCCCGCATCAGAATGAAGAGTGGGATGATTGCGAGCTTGAGCGGCAATGTAAGGCCGGCCAGAAAGAACATGAGCACGAAGCTTGCTCCCCAGAACCGGTAGCGGGCGATAGCGTAGGCCGCCATCGTACCGAGCGCCAGAATGATGACGATCGCGGATCCCGTGACGAGCACCGAGTTGAGGAGATAACGGACGAAATTGGTTTCCGTCCAGATCTTTGCGACGTTTGCGGCGTTAAGGAAGTCCGGAACCGCGAAAGGTGACTGGAAGATCTCCGCATTGGTCTTGAATGCTGCGAAGAACATAATGACGATGGGTCCGAGCATAACAGCCGTATTGATGATCAGGATGATCTGGACTAGTCCGTCCCGGCCGAGAGTAGCCAGAAGCCCGCGTCGATCGTAATAACTTTCCCCGGCAGCACTCATAGCTGAATTTCCCGCGCACGAAGCCGGAAGGTAATGAAACCAGCCGTAACCGCGATGAAGAGGAATATCAGGACGGCCAGTGCGCTGCCCGCGCCGAAGTCCTGCGCGGCCCCCGACTGATTGCCGAAAGCGGTCCGATAGAAGTAGAGCCCGAGCACATCCGTCGCGCCATGTGGCGAGCCATCAAGCCCGGCCATGACG
>JAEYTV010000323.1 GCA_023433855.1 Pseudomonadota bacterium
GAGCGTGGCGTTGCGCTCGAAAATGACGTGCCTGTCCATGATGGACATGTGATCTCTCCTATTCCGCAGGCTGGAGCGCGGGAGCCGCGCCATCGACCGGCTCTTCCTCGCGCATGTGGCCGAGGATGGTCATCGTGATGTTGAAGGCCATGATGACCGCGCCGGCGAGGTAGAGGGCGCCGCCAAGCGCGCGCATGACGTAGTAGGGATGCATGGCGGCGACGGTCTCGGCGAAGGAGTAGACCAGGAAGCCCTGGTCGTCGTACTCGCGCCACATGAGGCCCTGCATGACGCCGGACACCCACATCACAGCCGCGTAGACCACGATGCCGAGGGTCGCGAGCCAGAAGTGCCAGGTGACCATGCGCACCGAGTAGAGGCGCTGGCGGTTCCACAGCTTCGGGACCATGTGATAGATCGCCGCGAAGGAGATCAGGCCGACCCAGCCGAGCGCACCGGAATGGACGTGACCGATGGTCCAGTCCGTGTAGTGGCTGAGCGAGTTGACCGCCTTGATCGACATGACCGGGCCCTCGAAGGTCGACATGCCGTAGAAGGCGATGGCCGCCACCATCATGCGGATGATCGGGTCGGTGCGGATCTTGTCCCAGGCGCCGGAGAGCGTCATCAGGCCGTTGATCATGCCACCCCAGGACGGCATCCACAGCATGATCGAGAACACCATGCCGAGCGTCTGCGCCCAGTCGGGCAGCGCCGTGTAATGGAGGTGGTGCGGGCCGGCCCAGATGTAGAGGAAGATCAGCGCCCAGAAGTGAATGATCGACAGCCGGTAGGAATAGACCGGGCGGTTCGCCTGCTTGGGCACGAAATAGTACATCATGCCGAGGAAGCCGGCAGTCAGGAAGAAGCCGACCGCGTTGTGACCGTACCACCATTGGGTAAGAGCATCCTGCACGCCGGAAAAGGCGGAGTAGCTCTTGACGCCGAGGAAGGAGACGGGAACGGCCAGGTTGTTCACGACGTGGAGCATCGCGATCGTGACGATGAAGGCGAGGTAAAACCAGTTCGCCACATAGATATGAGGCTCTTTGCGCTTCAGGATGGTGCCGAGGAAGACGAGGAGATAGGCCACCCAGACCACCGTCAGCCAGATGTCCACGTACCATTCCGGTTCGGCATATTCGCGGCCCTGGGTGATGCCCAGCAGATATCCGGTCGCGGCCATCACAATGAAGAGCTGGTAGCCCCAGAACACGAACCAGGCGAGATTTCCGCCGAAAAGCCTTGCCCTGGACGTCCTCTGCACCACGTAGAACGAGGTGGCGATCAAGGCATTCCCGCCGAAGGCGAAGATAACAGCTGACGTATGAAGTGGGCGTAACCTGCCGAAGTTGAGCCAGGGCTCCACGTTGAGATCGGGAAACGCGAGCTGGAGCGCAACTACGACGCCGACCAGAAAGCCGACAACGCCCCAGAACACCGTCGCGATGGTGCCGTACTTGATGACGTCATCCATGTATTCGGATGCCGCTGGTTGCCGAGATGACGGCCCTGCCGGAGCGAACGAGATCCGTCGGAGCATGACGATCGTGCTGATGAGCAGCACGAAGAAAAGAACCCACATATGGGCGGCGAACAGACTATCGTGGGCGTAGGCGGCTCCTAGCAAAGCCAGAAAGGTGCCTATCGCCAACAAGACGGTTTCGGAGACGTAATTCATGGTCTTGGGCCTCGCAACGCTCGAAGCGCGGTGCTGCTTGATGGATTTGTGACCATGATCTGCTGACACACCGCTGCTCATGCCGCTTTGATTTGTGTCAACGGAGGGGCATCTCCCCGTCGGAGGCAGCGGCCGGAGCAGGGCCGCGACGTCGATGTCGGGAACCAACCGGCTTGCTCCTGGCTTTGCTGTTGCGCGTCTTAGAAGCAAAAGCCGACGGTCGCGAAAGCGATTGCCGCGCCATCATCAGGAGGAAACGTCATGGTTCAGCCGGTTCTTTTCACCTCTCTTCGTGTCGGCAACCTCGCTCTTCGCAACCGAATCATCATCGCGCCGATGTGCCAGTATTCGGCCGAGGATGGTTGCATGACCGACTGGCATCTCATCCATCTTGGCCAGTTGGCCTTGTCCGGAGCCGCGCTGTTGACCATAGAGGCAACGGGCGTTCTGCCGGAGGGCCGCATCACCTATGCCGACGTGGGGCTCTACGATGACGCCACCGAGAAGGCGATGGCGGATGTCCTGCAGAGCATCCGCAGATGGTCGGATATGCCGATCGCCATCCAGCTCGCGCATGCAGGCCGCAAGGCGTCGACCGACAAGCCGTGGCTTGGCGGAAGGCAGATCGCCCCAAGTCATCCGAATGGATGGCAGACGGAGGCGCCTTCGGCAATTCCGTTCACGGCCGATTACGCGGCTCCGGACGCACTCGACAAGGACGGGTTGCGCCGCATTCGCGACGCCTTCGCCGCGTCTGCTGTCCGGGCCGCACGCATCGGGATCGATGCGGTGCAGATCCACGCGGCGCACGGCTACCTGCTGCATGAATTTCTTTCGCCGCTCTCGAACCAGCGGACCGATGAGTATGGCGGCTCGTTGGAAAACCGCATGCGCTTCCCTCTGGAGATCTACGACACCGTCCGCGAGGCCTTCCCCTCTGCCAAACCGGTCACGGTACGGATTTCCGGCACGGATTGGGTGGAGGGTGGATGGGACATCCATCAGGCGTCGGAGCTAGCCCGGATACTGGATAGACGGGGATGTGACGCGATCCATGTGTCCAGTGGGGGACTTCATGAAGACCAGAAGATTCCGACCAGCCCGAGCTATCAGGTGCCACTTGCGCGCGCCATCAAGGCGGTCGTCAAAATGCCCGTCGTGGCCGTAGGCCTGATCACCGAGCCGGTGCAGGCGGAATCGATCGTCGCAACGGGTGACGCAGACATCATCGCGCTCGCGCGGACCATCCTTTACGACCCGCGCTGGCCGTGGCATGCCGCCGCAGCCCTCGGAGGGCAGGTCCGGGCCGTGCCGCAATACCTGCGGTGCCAGCCAGCCCAGTTCAAGAACCTTTTCACGTCTTGATGGCGCTGAGCCCGACTGTGCCTCGCTGGCGTCAGCACTGTGGTTCCTTGGCCACTCTGTTCCAGAGGGTGGCTACCCGAACCGGCTTTCGCGGTTTGTTGCGGATGATCCCGCCCTAGAGATGTCCGGCTTGAAGCGCCTCCAGAAGCGCAGCGATGTAGCCATAGCAGAAGGCAAATGCGACCCCGCTCGGATCGCGCCCGCTGATGCGGGGTACATGGTCGGGCATGACCATGTACTGGTAGCCGACGTCCCGATAGATCTTCAGGGAGCGGATCATGTCCATGTCGCCTTCGTCAGGGAAGGTCTCCATGAAAGACAGCTTCCCGCCGCGAATGTTGCGGAAATGCACGTTGAAGATCTTGCCGCGGGTTCCGAACCAGCGGATGATCTCATCGATCTCTTCCCGCGGGTTTTCGAGCATCTCGCCGACGGATCCCTGGCAGAAATTGAGCCCATGATAGGGGCTCTCGTGCAGCATGACGAACTTCTTGAGGCCGTCTACCGTGCCCAGCACGCGTGTTACTCCCCGATATCCGGGCGGCGTATAGGGATCATGAGGATGGCAGGCGAGGCGAACGCGACTGCCTTCGGCGACGGGCACGACACGTTCGAGAAAATAGTCGATCCGTTCCCAGTTCTCCTCTTCAGACAAGACGCCCGCCAGTCCAGGAGTTGCCTGCTGATCGGCCTCATCCCAGCGGAAGGCTTCATTCTGGGAGCCACCACGGCCGCTCTCCAGCTTCGTCCTCGGTATGCCGATGAGGTTGAGATTGTATTTGACCGCCGGGATGCCCGCAGCCGCGCAGTTCTCGATCATTCTACAAACGGCCTCGATCTGGCGATCTCTTTGAGGTCCGGCGAGGAGAATGTCCGGGTATGATGCCTCTTCTATCGGACGCGACGGCAGGGGGAGCTGGACCATGTCGAGGTGCAGCCCGAAGCGCGCCACATGATCGCGATGACGCTTGAGATCGTCGAGCGTCCAGCTTGAGGGGGCTCCCGGCGGGTCCGCGGAAACGTGCATGACCCCAAGTTGTGCCCATACACGATAGTCGTCATCGTCGCGCGCTGCGACCTGCGTTCCCAGATACACCCCATGATCCTCCCAATGAGACATGACAGGACTAGAACGGCGCGTGTCGAGGCGCAAGGAGTACCGCGCGCCAACATGTTGTCGCGGGGGAACGGGCGGGCATCGAGAGTTATCTAGACTCTTGGGCGCAACGATGCCGATGTTGACAGGGTATGTATACAAACATATGAATTTTTAGGCGAACCGATGCTGGGATGCAGGTATTTTGTCCGCTGTCCACGATAACTCCGGAGGAGGGGTGAGGACCGCCGGCAAGGCGAGTCTTCCATCTCTGGTCGGGTTTTCGATGGAGCCTGGCAGCTAGATGGTGGGGTTGTATACATTTTCTGTCGGTGGAGCGCAGGAGATGGCACGGCCCGGTTAGTGCAAGAATGGCCGCGTTGAGACGTCTGGAGCGTTGCAGCCGGATAAGGATCGCAAGCAGATATGTTCGGCGGCGGTGGTCAACTGCAGCCGGGCAGTCAGTAGAATTTGTCTCAGGAGGAGGGATACATGATTACCAGAAGAAGCGTTATAATGGGCGCCGCCGGCATCGTACTGGGCGGTCTTTCAGTCACGCCAGCCATGTCGCAAGAAGCCGTCAAGATCGGCCTTATCTTGCCGATGACAGGTCCCTTTGCGTCCACTGGACGCCAGGTGGAAGCGGGGGTTAAAGCCTACATGGCTCTGAATGGCGACACGGTCGCCGGTAAGAAGATCGAGGTCGTTTTGCGCGACGACGCGGGCGTCGCCGATCAGACGCGCCGCATTGCTCAGGAACTCGTCGTCAACGAGGGCGCCAAGATGCTGATGGGCTTCGGGCTTACGCCGCTTGCCATGTCGGTGGCTCCGGTCCTCAATCAGGCAAAGGTCCCGGCGATCATCACTTCGGCGACGACCTCGGCCATCATGAAGCAGTCGGAATATTTCGTTCGCGTCTCGATGGCCGGGCCACAATCGCCGGTGCCCGTCGCAACCTGGGCCGTGCAGAACAACCTCAAGCGCATCGTGACATTGGTCAGCGATTATGGCCCCGGGATTGATATCGAGCAGGGGTTCACCAATCAGTTCAAGAAGGAGGGCGGCACGATTGTGGAAGCCGTGCGCGTACCCTTGCAGAATCCGGACTTCGCACCGTTTCTCCAAAGGGTTCGCGACTCAAAGCCGGATGCGGTGTTCGTCTTTGTTCCCTCAGGCGTCGGCTCGCTCTTCATGAAGCAGTTCGTTGAACGCGGGCTGTCCGAAGCGGGGATCAAACTGATCGGTACCGGGGACATCACGGATGACGATCTGCTGAACGGCATCGGGCCGGCTGCCAAGGGCGTGATCACGGGCCACTTTTACTCCGCCCTGCACGACAGTCCTGAAAACAAGGCCTTCGTTGACCAGGTTAAGAAGGCTGCCAACGGCATGCGGCCGAACTTCATGTCTGTCGGCGGTTATGATGCAATGCATCTCGCCTACGAGGCCTTGAAGAAGTCAGACGGCGACACCGATGGCGCCAGGCTTGTGGAGGCGATGAAAGGCATGTCCTGGACGAGCCCCCGCGGCCCCATCACGATCGATCCTGCCACTCGCGATATCATCCAGGACATCTATATGCGCGAGGTCAAGGAGGTGGACGGAGAATTGTACAATGTGGAGTTCGCCACCTATCCGAAGATCAAGGACCCAAATGTGAAATAAGCTGTGCAGGCTTATGGCGGTGGATGGCGGGCGAGCCGCCATTCACCTCGCGCATAGCGTCTCCGCCCTTGTGGCCAAGGCTGGAGTATGGTCAGAGAGCATGATCATGGCTTCTCCATCACCCGAGCCGGTCTCCAGCATATTGCAACATAGTCTCAGGCATCTCAGAGCCTTCCTTGCCGTTGTCGACAGCGGCTCGGTCACAAAGGCAGCCGAGCAGTGCTTCGTGTCGCAGCCCGCCGTCACCCAGGCGTTGTCGAAGATCGAGAGAACCGCCGGCCTTCCGCTCTTCTCGCGCACGCCGCAGCGGATTTTCGCTAACCCGGCCGGCGAGATTCTAGCCCGCCGTATCCGACGCGCGTTCGACTATCTTGACCCGGCGCTGTCGGAGCTTTCTCCGCGTCTGAGGGTCACGGCAACGGCCGCCCAGTTGAAGTCGCTGGTCGCAGTGCGCGAGTCGGAAAACTTCACCCTCGCTGCCCGGGGCCTTGGATTGAGCCAGCCCGCCGTCTATCGTGCGGTCAGTCAACTCGAGGAAGAGGCAGGGCGGCCGCTCTTCGAGAGAACAGCCTATGGCCTGGTGGCAACCCGCGCCGCCCAATCGCTCGCCCAGGCTGCGCGTCTGGCCTTCCTGGAACTGGAACAGGCCGACGCGGATCTTGCCGAGCTCACCGCCAGCGAAATAGGTAGGATCGTCATCGGGGCGACGCCGCTAGCGAAGTCCTATGTGTTACCGCGCGCAATAGCATCCTTCCGAACGCTTCGCCCCAATCTCCCGATCCAGATCAAGGAAGGGCCTTATCCGGATTTGTTGACCGGGCTCAGGCGGGGGGAAATCGACTTTCTCGTTGGAGCCTTGCGCATGCCGGCGCCGATCGGCGATGTCGAGCAGCGAACGCTGTTTCACGATACCATCGTGCTGGTTTCCGGAAACAATCACCCCTTGGCATCACGAAGCAGCGTTACCGTCGAGGAGCTCGCTAGGTATCCCTGGATTGTAGGTCAGCAGGGAACTCCGATTCGGCGGTATTTCGACGATATCTTCACCAGCGGAGCAGGGCAGCCGCCGAAAAGCATCGTCGAGAGCGGATCACTGATCCTCATGCGCGAACTTCTCGATGCAACAGAACATCTGGGCTGCACATCACGTCTTCAGGCGGAGGCGGAGATCGCCCGTGGGCTGATGCGCGCGCTGCCGTTCGACCTGCTGCACACCTCACGTCCGATTGGCGTAACGCTGCGGCGAAATTGGTTGCCCACGGCTGCGCAGCAGGCCTTTCTGGATCTTCTGCCAAGTTCACTTGGAGGACGTTATAACGAAAAGTTATGACAGTGGCAGACGTTCTGATAAACGAGACAGGCTGGCAATGGATAAGGTAAGATTGAGAAGATGGCCTTGGACATATGGGGGGCGCCGTAGCTCGGATGTCGAGGCGATGGGTGAGGACCTTCATCAGCCGCCATTGACGATATGCGCCAGTCCAGCCATACGGGATCCATCGGGCGGATCGAAGTCTCGATCCGGGTCTGGCAGGCAAGAAGAACGGATGCATTTGAGGAGGAAAGAATGCTCAAGAGAAGAACATTGATGGTCGCTGCGGGGGTTGCGCTGGCCACCGTTGCCGGATTTCCGGCAGTTGCTCAGGAGGCTGTCAAGGTTGGCCTGATTCTGCCGATGACGGGGCCGTTCGCGTCCACCGGACGTCAGGTTTCCGCCGGCGCCAAGACGTTCATGACGATCAAGGGTGACACAGTAGCGGGAAAGAAGATCGAGCTCATCATTCGTGACGACGCCGGAGTTGCGGACCAGACGCGCCGCATCGCTCAGGAATTGGTAGTGAATGAAGGCGTGCAGGTGCTTGCGGGAGGCGGTCTCACTCCGCTGGCAATGGCGGTCGCGCCGGTTGCCACGCAGGCGAAGATCCCGATGGTCGTTACCTCGGCCGGGACGGCGTCGATCACCAAAGCGTCCGAATATATTACCCGCACCTCCGGCACTCTGCCGCAATATTCGCTCCCGGTAGGGACGTGGGCGGCGCAGAACGGCATCAAGACGGTTGTCACGCTCGTCTCGGACTACGGTCCGGGCATCGATGCGGAGAAGTGGTTCTCCAAGGAGTTCAAGGCGAAGGGCGGCGAGATCACCGAAGCCGTGCGCGTTCCACTCGCGAACCCCGATTTTGCGCCCTTCCTGCAGCGGGTGCGCGATGCCAAGCCTGACGCCGTCTTCGTGTTCCTGCCGTCGGGGGCTGGCGCCCTCTTCATGAAGCAGTTTGCGGATCGCGGTCTTGCCGATGCCGGCATCAAGCTGATCGCGACAGGCGACGTCACCGACGACGACATCCTCAACAGCATGGGCAAGCCGGCGCTGGGCACCATCACCGGCCATTTCTATGCCACTGCGCACGACAGCCCGGAAAACAAGGCGTATGTCGAGGCCTTCAAGAAGGCCAACGACAATATGCGTCCGAACTTTATGTCGGCTGGCGGCTACGATGCCATGGCTCTGATCTATGCGGCGCTCGAAAAGACCAATGGTGATCCGAGCGGGCCAGCGTTCATGGAAGCCGTCAAGGGTCTTTCCTGGACCAGTCCCCGCGGCCCGGTCTCGATCGATCCGGAGACCCGTGACATCGTTCAGAATATCTACATG
>JAEYTV010000388.1 GCA_023433855.1 Pseudomonadota bacterium
AATCAAGACACTGGAGACCGACGTCGGAGCGCGCCTGCTTGAGCGCACCACCCGGCACGTGGCAGTGACGCTCGACGGTGAGGCCTTCTACCAGCGTTGCCTGTCGATCCTTGCCGAGGTCGACGAAGCCGAGGGAATCTTCCGCGACGCCAAGCCTCAGGGCCTGTTGCGAATCGATGCTCACCCTCTGCTTACCCAGGCATTTCTGCTGCCGCACCTCGAAGAGTTTCTTGAGCGTCATCCGCTTCTCGATATCCAGATCGGACAGACGGATCGGTTCGTTGACCTGGTGCGTGAAGGCGTTGACTGCGTCATTCGTGCCGGGGACGTGACAGACAGTTCATTGATCATGCGGAAGCTCGGGATGATCAATGAGGTCACCTGCGCCAGCCCCGCATATCTTGACAAGCACGGTTATCCGCAGACGCCGGATGATCTCGATGGTCACGTCGCCATCGGTTACATCTCTTCCCGCACGGCTCAGATCATTCCGCTGGAGTTCACGGTAGGGGAGGAGGTGCGGTATGTGACACTCCCCTGCCGTGTTACAGTCAACAATGCCGATACAATCTCCGACCTGGCTCGACGGGGCTTCGGGTTGATACAGGTTCCGCGCTACCGGCTGCAGCCAGACCTTGATGAAGGAAGACTGGTGGAGGTGCTGGGCGATTTCCCACCGACGCCGACGCCGCTAGCGGCCCTCTATCCACAGAACCGGCAGCTTTCTCCCCGGGTGCGGGTCTTCCTTGATTGGATCGTCAAGATCTTCGCCGAGGCGAGGATGTGAACCGCTGTTGGCGCGGTCACAGCCTTTCACCTCCGCGTGAATCGAGGAGGTTCGCCATATTCGACGTGCATTCGCCACCCTAGTCTATCTGCATGATCACCCGCCGCACCACGATCTTCTCCCTGCCGTTCGTCATGTCAGCCCGGCACAGCTTTGGCCAACCGGCTTCGGGGCTGCCTGTTCCGCAGCCACCAGCCACCTTCGACGCTGTGTTGGACCGCGCCGCCGAACTTGAACCTCTAAAGGTCGTTCTTGTGGCAAGGCACGGCGGAACGCTCGCGGAACGTAGTTTCAACGGGCATTCGATCGACGCTTCCATCAACATCAAGTCTGCATCGAAGTCGATCATGTCCTGCCTGGTCGGCATCGCCATCGACCGCAAGCTGCTTCATGGTCCGGATCAGAAAATCGCGCCGCTCCTCAGGAGCGACCTGCCGCCCGATCCCGACCCGCGAATTCATGAGGTCACCATCGGCAACCTGCTGTCGATGCAGGCAGGGCTGTCCCGCATGTCGGGACCCAATTACGGACGCTGGGTTGCGAGCCGCAACTGGGTTCGCTTCGCCCTGTCGGAGCCCTTCGATGGCGAGCCCGGCGGTGCGATGCTTTATTCGACCGCTTCGACGCACCTGCTTTCGGCCATCCTGACCCGGGTTGGGGGCAAGTCGACGCTGGCGCTGGCGCGCGAATGGCTGGCGCCGGTTGAAGGATTCCGCATTGGGGCCTGGGAACGAGATCCGCAGGGAATCTATCTTGGCGGCAACCAGATGGCGATGACCGCCCGCTCGCTTCTTTCGTTCGGAGAACTGTATCGCAACGGCGGCAAAACCCGAACCGGCCGTCAGGTGGTTTCCGGAACCTGGGTCGAACAGTCATGGAAGCCGCGCACGAACTCGCGTTTTACAGGAGACGGTTACGGTTATGGCTGGTTCCTCAGGACTATCGGAGGAGAGGATGTAAGGTTCGGCTGGGGATATGGCGGGCAGATGCTCTATATCGTCCCGTCGCTTCATCTTACGGTGGTGATGACCTCTCAGGACAGTGGCCCATCGGCCCGGAGTGGCTATCGAGACGACCTCCACAATCTGCTCGCAGAGATCATCGCCGTCGCACGACAGTCCTGACGGCCGTATTTTCCTCCTGGACAAACTGGCGCAACCAGATATGTAATGTTATTACATATCTGGTTGCGGTCGTATGTCGGAATTGGGCATGGCCTATGGTGGGATGAAGGGCGGTGCACAAAGGGGGCGAACATTCCTGCTTTGAACTTGACGGTTACACGCTGGGGTCGTTATGTGCCCTCGACGGTTCCCATTCGCGAAGGCGGATGGGTGAAAAGGGAACATGGTGTGGTCTCGGACCAAAGCCATGGCTGCCCCCGCAACTGTAAGCGGATTGTCCTCTATCCCCGCGGCGCGGAACGCGTCGGCCACTGTGCACTCACGGGAAGGCAGGTGGAGGGCAGATATCCGCGAGCCAGGAGACCTGCCGTCAACGAGAAGAATCCAACGTCACGGGCGGGGATGCCCGGAACAGGAGCTATGATGATGCCCTTCAGCGCTTTGCCGCGCCACCGTACCCCATATCTTCCGGACTGCCTTGCGCCGCGGCGACGCTCGCGCCCTTCCGTCGCACGAGCCGCTGCGCACTAACCTCCGGAGATAGTCATGAAAGTATACAGGAAGTCCGCGCTCGGCGCGGCACTCGCCGCCTTGTCGTTTGTCGCAACGATGCCGTTCGAACAGGTTGCCGCGGCTCAGACAAAGTACCCGCTCACGATCGAAAATTGCGGTCGCAAGGTGACGTTTGACAAGCCGCCATCCCGCACCGTCTCCATAGGCCAAAGCAGCACCGAGATCCTTTATCTTCTCGGGGTGTCCGACAGGGTTGTCGGCACGGCCCTCTGGGTGGGGCCGGTGCTCAGGGGGTATGAAGAGGTCGACGCGCGGATCGACCGGCTGGCCGACAATGATCCCAGTTTCGAGAGTGTACTGGCCAAAAGGCCGGACATGATCACCGTGCAGTTTGAGTCGCAGGTCGGGCCGGAAGGTGCCGTCGCAAAGCCGGAGCAGTTCGAAGAACTCGGCGTGTCCGTCTACACGTCGCCTTCCGATTGCGCTGGTAAACAGAACTCCCTCGGGACCGACGGGGTCCGTCACGAGGTGTTCACGATGGAACTGGTTTACCAGGAAATTCTCGAACTCGCGTCGATCTACGATGTCCGGACGCGGGGTGAGGAATTGGTATCGCAGCTGAAGCAGCGCGAGGAAGCGGCCCGCGCGCGGATCGCGCCGGCCGCCGGCAAGCTTTCGGCAGTCTTCTGGTTCTCCAGCGCTGCCGATGCCGATCCCTACGTCGCCGGCAGAAATGGTGCGCCGGGCTACATCATGTCGGCGCTCGGGATAGAGAACATCATCGACACGGAAGAGGAATGGCCAATGGTCGGTTGGGAAACCATCGCCAGAGCCAATCCGACGATCATCGTGGCAGGCAGCATGGACCGCCGCCGCTACCCGCTCGACGGTATCGAAGCAAAGCGGAATTTCCTGCAAACAGATCCGGTGACGCGCCTGATGCCCGCCGTCGCGAGCGGTTATGTGTTCAACATGGATGCACAGTCCATGAACCCCACCATCCGCACGATCGAAGGTATAGAAACGCTGGCAGACGCCATAGCCACGGCCGGTCTTGCCAAGTGAGGGCGGGGCTGGTTTCCAGTAGAACGCCCGGCTGGACGCTGCTCGCCCTGGTTCTGATCGTCGCCGCGCTCTGGTTCGGCGCGGCGATCGGAGAGACAGCCATTCCCTTCGGGACCGTTGCGCAGACGGTGGCAAACCGCCTTTTTGACGCGGGCTACCCAATTGAGCCCATAGACGAGGGCATCATCTGGAGCTATCGGCTGAGCCGCGCAGTCGTTGCCGCATGCTGCGGGGCGGGGCTCGCCCTTGCAGGTGTGGTGCTGCAGTCGCTGTTGCGCAACCCTCTTGCCGACCCTTACATCCTGGGTATCTCGGCAGGGGCCTCGACCGGCGCGGTAGGCGTGGCCGTGCTCGGTTTCGGCGCTGGTCTGCTCAGTTTGCCCATGGGAGCGTTCGCGGGTGCGCTCGTCGCCTTTGCGTTGGTCGGTGCCCTGGCCTTCGTGGCGGGACGGGGTACGGCACCCATCATCCTCGCCGGAGTGGCAGGGTCGCAACTGTTCAATGCGCTGACGTCACTGATCGTCGCGAAGGCTGCAACCGCGGAGCAGGCCCGCGGCATCATGTTCTGGTTGCTCGGCAATCTTTCCGGCGTTCGTTGGCCGGATGCCTGGCTCGCACTTCCGGCAATGCTGGTCGGACTTGCCGTCTGCCTCTGGCAGGCCCGCCCGCTCGATGCCTTCGCCTTCGGCGGCCAGTCCGCGGCATCGCTCGGCATCTCGGTGCGTCGAACCTATTTGGCGCTCGTCGGCATGTCGGCGATGATGACGGCGGCCATGGTGTCGATCGTTGGCTGCATCGGCTTTGTCGGCCTTGTCATTCCGCATGCGGCCAGGCTGCTGGTCGGTCCGCGACACGGGGTGTTACTGCCCGCGTCAGCACTGCTGGGTGCGCTGTTCATGATCTTTGCCGACGTGCTGTCACGCACCCTCATCCCCGGCCAGGTGCTGCCGATAGGCGTCGTCACGGCACTGATTGGCGCCCCGGCCTTCGCTCTCATCCTCGTGCAAAGAAGGGGACGCGCATGATGCTTTCCGCGGAGAACGTTTCGTGGTCGGCGGGCCGGACGGTAGTCCTGCACGCTGTGTCGTTC
>JAEYTV010000458.1 GCA_023433855.1 Pseudomonadota bacterium
CGGTTACACCATCAACTGGCTTTCCATAGCTTATTCCCAGAAGATCGACCGCGACGTGCAATCCGTCGGGCTTACGAAGTCACTTGTCGAAGAGCCAGCCGCCGGCGATCTTCGGGAATTCTACAGCCGATAACCTTTGGGCTTCTTGTAACCGGCCGGTTAACAAAGCTCGATCCCCGCCGCGCGTCCAACGGTCGAGTTCAGTCGATTATGTTGTCTGGCGTCTTACGCAGACAGCAGAAGTGTAGTTGCGGAGACGATGATCAGGAGGCTCAGCAGGACGTTCACGAGCTTTCCGATCTCCTTGCGGACCAGCAGAAACCGCAATGCCTGCCCGCCGCTTGCATAGAGAAGAAGAGAGCCAAGCTCGATGATCACAAGGAGGGCGACCAACTGCAGCGCCTGCGGCAGGAACGGCATTTCGGGCAGGAGCAGCGTCGGCAGCATTGCCGAATAAAGGATCCAGGCCTTGGGATTGCTTGCGGCTGCGATGAAGCCAAGCCGAGCAAGCGCCGATGGCGAATCTGACGGACTGGTTATTTCGCGTTGTGCCTGTGGAGCGTCAGAAAACACCACGCAAGCGCCGACATAGATCAGATAGGCGCTGCCGAGCACCGTCATTGCCCGATACGCAATCGGGTTGTCGAAGAGCAGCGTCGAGGTGCCCAGCAAGACGAAAAGCGCGATCACCGCCAGGGCGCACAGTTCCCCCGCCATCATCCAGAGCGTGCGGGTTACGCCCAGCCGCA
Organism: Pseudomonadota bacterium; assembly: GCA_023433855.1. Taxonomy (GTDB): domain Bacteria; phylum Pseudomonadota; class Alphaproteobacteria; order Rhizobiales; family Rhizobiaceae; genus Neorhizobium. The sequence goes on from JAEYTV010000458.1 coordinate 750, forward strand.
GGCCGAGATTAAGGGATAGAAGCATGCACAGGCCTGGCAAAAGCGAAATGGAGAGCAGTATGGGTATCGCTTTTGTCAACATTTCTTCATCCTGCGCATGTTCGACGGCGCTGCGGATGAGGACGGGTCATTGATGACTGGTTTGTTTCAGGTCCGCCGAATGATCTTACGATTGCAATCTCGGCACGCCCTTCCTGCGCTGGCCCGGAATTCCGTCGCGCGGACTGCGAAGGGGGCTATGACATATTCACTGCCGATTTCGGTAAGCGGCGATGTCCTGAAGGTCGCGACGGCCATCCTGCGCGAAGACCCCCGCAAGCCTTGCGTATCAGCGCCGTTTGCTCTACCTCACCCTCAAGCAATCGACACCATTCCAAGAGCATCAGATGACTATCGTAGACGTACGCACGCCTGACCCGAAACGCTTCATTCCCGGCGCCACGGGTGATTGGGAAGTGATCATCGGCATGGAAGTGCACGCTCAGGTCCTCTCGAAGTCCAAGCTGTTCTCGGGAGCCTCCACCGAGTTCGGCAAGCCGGCGAACTCCAACGTTTCGCTTGTTGATGCAGCCATGCCCGGCATGCTCCCGGTGATCAACGAGGAATGCATCAAGCAGGCGGTGCGCACCGGCCTCGGTCTCAAGGCCGTGATCAACAAGCGCTCGGTTTTCGACCGTAAGAACTACTTCTATCCGGATCTGCCACAGGGCTACCAGATCTCGCAGTTCAAGGATCCTATCGTCGGCGAAGGCAAGATCACCATTTCTCTTGGGCCCGATCGCCAAGGGCAATTCGAGGACATCGAGATCGGCATCGAGCGACTGCATCTGGAACAGGATGCCGGCAAGTCGATGCACGACCAGCATCCGACCATGTCGTATGTGGACCTGAACAGATCCGGCGTCGCGCTGATGGAAATCGTCTCCAAGCCCGACATGCGCTCGTCCGACGAAGCCAAGGCCTACATGACCAAGCTTCGTTCGATCGTGCGCTATCTCGGCACCTGCGATGGTAACATGGATGAAGGCTCCATGCGCGCAGACGTCAACGTTTCGGTTCGCCGTCCCGGCGAGCCATTCGGCACGCGCTGCGAAATCAAGAACGTCAATTCCATTCGCTTTATCGGTCAGGCGATCGAATACGAGGCGCGCCGTCAGATCGCCATTCTCGAGGATGGCGGAGCAGTCGATCAGGAGACGCGGCTCTTCGACCCGGGCAAGGGCGAGACACGGTCGATGCGGTCGAAGGAGGAGGCGCATGACTACCGCTACTTCCCCGATCCTGACCTTCTACCCCTCGAATTCGACGATGCTTTCGTCGAGGAATTGAGCAAGGACCTGCCCGAACTTCCAGATGACAAGAAGGCGCGTTTCGTCGCCGAGCTTGGCTTGTCCGTCTATGATGCATCTGTCCTGGTCTCCGAAAAGGCGATCGCGGACTATTTTGAGGCCGTCGCTCGGGGGCGTGACGGAAAGATGGCGGCTAACTGGGTGATCAACGACCTGCTGGGGGCCTTGAACAGGACCGGCAAGGATATCGAAGAGACGCCAGTTTCTCCGACTCAGCTCGGCGCGATCATCGACCTTATCAAGGCCGAGACGATATCCGGCAAGATTGCCAAGGACTTGTTTGAAATCGTTTTGAACGAGGGCGGCGACCCGGTTGAGATCGTCGAAACCCGCGGGATGAAGCAGGTCACCGACACCGGTGCGATCGAAAAGGCCGTCGATGACATCATCGCCGCCAATCCCGCTCAGGTCGCCAAGGTAAAGGCAAAGCCGACGCTTGCCGGCTGGTTCGTTGGACAGGTGATGAAGGCCACGGGCGGCAAAGCCAATCCGCAGGCGGTACAGGCTTTGGTCAAGGCCAAGCTCGAGATCGAGGAATAGAGACGGGAGGTCAGTCCCGATGCGAAGCGGTTTGGCGCTGCCGAAGCCGCGGGAGATGTGATGGTCTACTTCATCCGTACGGCCGGTGAGCGCGACCTCGATCAGATCCGCGCGTTGCTGGTGGAAACCTTTCATTCGTCCTATGATCCGCTGTACGGCGCGGTGCAGGTGCAGCGCATGGTCGACGGGTGGAATTCGCCCGCTGCCATCCGGTCCCGGATCCTGAAGAAGGAAGGCGAGTTCCTGGTAGCCGACAATGGTCGGGAAATCGGAGGTATCGGCTACGCTGCCATGTACCCCAAGATGGCAAAGACGGCGATGCTGCACCAGCTGTATGTCAAGCCGTCCTGCCAGGGGGAGGGTATCGGCCGAGATATCTTCGCGGAACTCGAGAGCTGTTTTCCGGCAGCCGAGATCATGCGCGTCGAGGTGGCGTTGCAGAACACACGCGCACTGTCGTTTTACGAGCGGCTTGGTTTTTCGGAAGTGGATCGCATGGAGGAATGGGGCGCACCCAATTCCGGCCTTCCGGCGATCATCCTCGAAAAGCGGCTGGCGCTGGTCTGAGCACAATCATCGCGCCGACTGCGCACGCCCTGCCGTCCTCATCCTGGATACTCACAGGCCCCCGCTTTCCGGTAATTCGACGGACGTGGCGTTCTCCACCTT
>JAEYTV010000478.1 GCA_023433855.1 Pseudomonadota bacterium
GGCCCAGCTGGCACACTAATTCTGGCGGGACAACGTCAACCCACGGGGCGGCCTGCTCGGCCGCCCCGTGGAACTCCTCTGCCTTGACGACGAGGCCGACGCATCGCGCGTTCCCAAGCTGTATGAGCGGCTGATCGACCAAGACGGTGTAGAACTCGTCATCGGCGGCTACGGCACCAACACCATTCTGCCCGCGATGCCCCTCATCACCGAGCGCGGGCGCTTCTTCACGGGGCTAATGGGACTGGGGGTCAACAACGCCCTCAACTACCCCAACTACTTCGCGATGATCCCCACCGGCCCCGATCCGAATGCGGCGCTCACCGAAGGGTTCTTCGCGCTCGCCGCGCAGCAGAAGCCGCGCCCCCGGACGGTGGCGCTGCTCTCGGCCGACGCCGAATTCTCCCGAAACCCCGTTCTTGGCGCCAAAGCCAATGCTGGCGCTTATGGTTTTGACGTGGTCTTCGAACGAACCTATCCCCTGTCGACCGAGCGCTTCGATTCCATGCTCGACGCGGTCGCGAAGAGTGGCTGCGACCTCCTCTGGCTATGCTCCTATCTGAACGATTCCATCGGGCTCGTGCGCGCCATCCGTGCGCATGCGTTCCGACCCAAGTTGGTGGGCGGTGCCATGATCGGTCCGCAGAACACCACGGTGAAGGCCACGCTCGGTTCGCTGCTAAACGGCTTCGTCAACTACGAGTACTGGGTGCCGGCGCCGAGCCTGATGTTCGCCGGAGTGGCCGCGTTGCTCGAAACCTATCGAGCCCGGTCGGCGGCGGCGAATGTCGACGCGCTGGGGCACTACATGGCCCCGCTCGCTTATGCGCAGATGCAGGTCGTCGCCCAGGCGGTGGAGGCCGTCGGAGGCTTGGACGACGAGCAGCTTTCCGCTTATGCGCGCCACGCGACCTTCCAGACGGTCATGGGGCCTGTCCGGTTTGGAACCCGGGGCGAATGGCGGGAGCCCCGCGTATTGCAGGTTCAGTTTCAGAACATCGAAGGCAGCGACATCGCCCAGTTCTCCGATGGCTCCCGGCAAGTCGTGCTGTCTCCTGCCGGCTTCGCGGCCGGAAGCCTGCGCTATCCCTTTGTCTGAGGCAGGGCATCGGCGCCTCGCGGCAAGCCGGGACGAAGCGTGCCGGCAGGGCCGCCGGAGCCATGCGCATCGCTCTTGGCCCGGGATCGCTACCGGTCGGCCGGACTGGCCATGCTCTCACAGAAAGGATCCTGTCGATGTCTGTCGATCGTTTTCCCGTCGGGCTGGAAATGGATGTCTCCTACCCCGCCTTCCGCGTGAGCGTGACGCTGCTCTCGGCCGCGCAGCTGAAGTTCGAAATCAAGGACGGGCCGTTCGCGCGAACGGAGACGGTCGACATTCATGCCGTGCCGCTGGGCAACAGCCTCTTCATCGTAAGCTGGCAGGAGAGGGACGGGGCGACCGTCACCAACGTTCAGGATTATGATCGCGGCCTGGTCCACTCGCATGCGACGTTGCCTGACGGCCAGTTCCTGCGGATGACCGGGACATTCGAGATTACCCGTCCCGCCGACCAGTCCCTCGACGATCGCCCTCACCACAACAAGGCATTGGTGCTCGAGGCGATGACCGCGCTGTTCCAGCGGCATGATGCGTCGGTGGTGGAGCGGCTCTATGCCCCGAACTACATCCAGCACAATCCCGAAATACCCAAAGGCCGCGACGCCTTGCGGGCGCTGGTCTCCGGCCTCTCGAAGGACGTCTTCTACGAGCCTGGCCTCATGGTCGCCGAGCGCGATCTCGTCGCCATCCACGGTCGCATCCGCGGCTGGGCGGACAGGCAGCAGATCGTGATCGACGTGTTTCGGGTCGAGGATGGCAAGCTCGCTGAACACTGGGACGTCCTGCAGGACGAGGTGCCTGCATCCGCGGCGCTGGCAGGAATCGCGATGTTCGATCCGAAGGAAGCGGAACGGCAGTCGTCGCCCTGAACGTAAAGCGCAAACAGCGGAAAAAAAAATCTGATAGCTGAAGCAAGCCTGGGGCAAACGATCGCTCCTGCGGTCGTTCTGATGGGAGCGGCCGTGGTCGCCGTGCCGCTGTTCCGACGCCTCGGCCTTGGATCCGTTCTCGGATACTTCGCCGCCGGCGTGCTGGTGGGGCCGTCGGTGCTCGGCCTGTTCACCGACGCGCAGTCCATCCTGCATTTCTCGGAGCTCGGGGTGGTGATGTTCCTGTTCGTGATCGGTCTAGAACTGCGCCCGCCCAAGCTCTGGACGATGCGCGGCCAGATTTCGGACTAGGAGGTGAACTCATAAAGCTTGCTGATTGAGGGTTTGGCTGATTCAAGGCTCTGGAGAGGAGACCTTGGATGGCGCGCTACGATCTAGTCCCTCCACACTTGCATCGTGCGCACGCGATCATCCCAAGGCTTGGCGGTGTGGATTTCGGCGCGGCGAATTGCAATTGCGTTGGTGTCCCGATGCGGTCGTCCAGCATCAACGTAGTCGAACGACATGGCCGAGCACCCCGCCTATCCGTTCCGGATGAGCGCGCGCGACGCCGCCCGTTTTGGCCAGTTGTTCCTGAATGATGGGGCGTGGGGCAACACGCAGGTCGTCCCGGCTTCCTGGGTCAGGGAGTCCACTACGACCTATTCCTCGGCGACGTGGATTCGGCGGGGCTATGGCTATTTGTGGTGGACGCTTCCGGAGGACATTTGGGGGAAGAACGCCTTCTACGCGTCCGGCTATGGCGGCCAGATCATAGCCGTTGTGCCGGCCAAACGGCTGGTGGTCGTGCAGACCGTTGATCTGAGCCAGAACCCGAAGGGCATCCGCACGAGCGCCTTCCTCGACCTCTTAAAGAAGATCGCCTCCGCTTCGCCGTAACAGTCGGGACGCCGCGCACGATCGGGCACCCGTAGGACCGGAAGAACGCGGCCCAAGCGAGAGGG
>JAEYTV010000527.1 GCA_023433855.1 Pseudomonadota bacterium
AGGTTAACCATTTCTTTGCCGCGAAGGTTTAGAATGCCTTAAACAAGGGGCGCCGGCAGGCATGCAGGCAGTAGATACTTGGGCCGTCATTCATGTCTCACGAAGCGACATTCCCGGAGGTGCTGCCGGAGGGGCTAGTCACTGAGCGGGCTAGAACTGGTTCAGGGGGCGCCAAGCGGCGCAGTATGACCATTGTCGCTCTTGCTGCGATGCTCGGAGCGGGCGCCGCCTTTGCAACGGCACTGTCGGTGCCGCGTCATTTCGCAGCCGAGACTCGGCTGAAGGTTCAAGACGCAACCGAGGCAACAATTTCGACCGCAATGTCGAGCCTGCGGTCGGAGCGGACCCTGGACAATCTGGCCCGTGCCCTGGACCTCTCCAGCGACAGTGAGTTTTCAGCCCATCGTTCAGGTGGGACAGGGCTTATCATGGATCTTTTGACCGGCGAGCCCCTGACGGTATCGGAGGCGGAAGCCCGGATGCGTGAGCGGCTTTCGCAGGCCATTGAAAGCCGCTATGACAAAGGAGCAGGCGAACTATCGATTTACGCCACCGCGGGAAGCCCGGAGAGGGCTTCGAGCATCGCGAACATCCTCGCAGAGCGGTTCGTTCAGGCGGTCACGCTGGCTGGAGCCGGATCCGCCGACCCCGTTCTGGAGAAGTTGCGCCAGACCCTCGATCGCGCCGAAGCGGCTTTGTCCGGCTTCGTCACTCAGTTCGGCGAACACAAGATCGCCGCGCTTCGCAGCACGCATGCCGCGGACGAGCAACTCGCCGGGAAGATAACCGAGGCCGAAAATCGCCTCGCTGAACTCAAAGGAAAGCTCGCCAGTGCATCCTTGATGAAGCCGGAGGATGTCCTGAGCAAAGTCTTGCCGGACAGCCTCGAGTATACCGGTCTCGACTACCAGCGACAGCGGCATGTTGACGCCAAGCTGTTGGTTGACCGACTGGCCGCAGAACTGGGTCCCCGCCATCCGCGTCTGCTGGCGGCGCGCTCTGCGCTTGCCGAGATCCGATCGGACATAACCAAAGCGCTTGCGCAGTTGGTCGGTTCCCTGAGGCAGCAGGAAGAAAGTGCCGTGCGGCAGCTCACGGCCCTTCGCAACGAAAATGCCAAGACCGCCAAGGATGACGCGACGGTTCGGGTCGCAGCACGCCTGGCGGAACTAGAGGTCGCGGTGGACGAGGCACGCCGCAATTACCTTCGCGCCCTGGATGGGGCCGGCCCGGGAATGTCTTCGGCTGTACGACTGGACATTCTCAAGCCTGCGTCAGCAGAACGGACAGAAGTCATCGGGCCATCCCCGTCGCGCTGGGCAGGCGCAGGCGGGGCGCTTGGCGCGTGCCTCGGCTTCATGTACCTGTTCTTTGCACGAACGAGGCAGGACGAAGGGTTCGGCGCAACCGAGGAGGATCTTTGGGTCGAGCCGGACTGGTCCTGGCCTGGCGGGCAGGCAGAAGGCGCAACGCAACTCGCCATGGATGAGACCGAAACGTTTCAGGATTGCCCGCCTATCACGCAGCCTCGGCGCCATCCCCCGGATGGCCAGAGCGCTACCCCATACGCGAGCCTCGGGGATCAGATCACCGAACTGCTTCTGGCGAACAGGAGGCCGCCGCGAGAGGCCGGGCTCCCCCCGTTGGTCTCAGCGGTCTTGTCCGGCAGAGTTGCGGCAGCATCGACAGAAGCGGCAACCGGTGCCGCGCGGAGCTATGTCCATGGAGTTGAAGAGGAAACGGCGAAAGAGGTTGAAGCGCTGCGACGCCACATGGCTGAACTGCGCGAGCGGGTGCGATCCTATTCAGCCGGTGGCCGCGGCTTTGCCGCATGATTGGGCGAGGGTTGGAATTCCACTTGCATTCGACGGGCGTGAACAGCATACGGCGTGAACAGGCCTGCGGATAACGATCTAGTTCGTAGAGTGGCGGCGGTTGAGCGGGAGGCGCATGTGACGGTGATCATCGATGGTAAAGAGGCGGCCGCATCGGTCATCACGGCTGTAACGGAAGCATCCGTGGCCCTGGAACGGCAGGCGGGGATCAAGCCTGGCCTTGCCGTTGTGATCGTCGGAGACGATCCGGCCAGCCACGCCTATGTCAATTCGAAAAGCAGGATGGCGAAGCAGTGCGGCTTCAACTCCGTCCAGCATAGCCTTCCGGAGAAAACCACTCAGCAAGAGCTTGAAGACCTTGTGAAGAGGCTCAACGCCGATCCGGCGATCCATGGCATTCTGGTCCAGCTTCCGCTGCCGAAGCACCTCGATCCGGAGCCGGTCATCTTGTCGATCTCGCCGGAAAAAGATGTAGACGGTCTGCACGTTGTCAATGCCGGCAAGATCGCCACGGGCGACCTGACGACGGGCTTGGTTTCCTGCACGCCGGCCGGTGCCATGTTGCTCGTCAATCGTATCCACGGAAAGGATCTGTCTGGTCTCAACGCTGTTGTCATCGGTCGCTCCAACCTGTTCGGCAAACCGATGTCGCTGCTGTTGCTCGCTGCCAATGCGACGGTCACCATGGCGCATTCGAGGACGAAGGATCTGCCTGCGGTCTGCCGCAGGGCCGACATCCTTGTGGCGGCGGTCGGCAGGCCGCAGATGGTCAAGGGTGACTGGATAAAGCCAGGAGCCACCGTGATAGATGTCGGCATCAATCGCGTTCCGGCGCCCGACAAGGGCGAGGGCAAGTCACGCCTGGTCGGTGATGTCGATTACTCCGCCGCATCCAGGACCGCCGCCGCCATAACCCCGGTCCCGGGCGGTGTGGGGCCGATGACGATCGCCATGTTGATGGCGAACACGGTAATCGCCGCGTACCGCAGCGCGGGGGAAGTACCTCCCCGGTTCTGATCGGTTCGAGGCAACCCCCCGGCTCCTGTATGCCATGGGTGGGGCCTTGACTCCGTCGTCAGAGCGTTAATTCTCTTCCTGTGTTAAATCACTCGGCGCCGGAGAGAAGCCGAGGCAGAGGGAGGGTGATTTCATGAAGATCTCGTTTTGGCTGGGCACTGCGCTTGCGGTGGTTCTGGCGGGTGCAGTGAGCGCTCAGGAACTCAAGTTCGCGCCTGGTGAAGATTCCCGCTTCAACTGGAAGAGCTATGAGGATTTCAAGGCCGCTCATGGGGATATCAAGGGCCAAAGCCTGACCCTGTTCGGCCCCTGGCGCGGCGAAGACGAAGTGTTGTTCAACAGCGTTCTCGCCTATTTCAATGCGGCCACCGGCGCCAATGGCCGGTATTCCTCGTCGGAAAATTACGAGCAGCAGATTGTTATCGACACCCAGGCTGGTTCGCCCCCGAACATCGCGATCATCCCTCAGCCCGGCCTTCTCACGGACTTGGCGGCCAAAGGCTTTCTCACTCCGCTGGGTGAGGAGACGGCCAACTGGGTCAAGGAGAATTACGGCGCTGGCCAGTCCTGGGTTGACCTAGGCATTTACCCAGACAAGGAGGGCAAGCCGACCTATTTTGCCTTCCCGTTCAAGGCCGACTTGAAGTCGCTGGTCTGGTACGTCCCCGAAAACTTCGAGGAAGCCGGGTACGAGGTCCCGAAAACAATGGAGGACCTCATCAAGCTCAGCGATCAGATCGTCGAGGATGGCGGTGTCCCCTGGTGCATCGGTCTGGGCTCGGGCGGAGCTACGGGATGGCCCGCCACGGACTGGGTCGAAGACATGATGCTGCGCACGCAGTCGCCCGAGGTTTATGACAAGTGGGCGAAGAACGAGATAAAGTTCGATGATCCGGCCGTCGTGGGAGCGATCGAGGAATTCGGCAAGATCGCCAAAAATGAGAAATATGTCAGCGGGGGCCTGGCGGCTGTCGCCTCCACCGACTTCCGGGACAGCCCGAAGGGCCTCTTCGACATCCCTCCGAAATGCTATCTTCATCATCAGGCATCGTTCATTTCGTCCTTCTTCCCGCCGGATAAGGAACTTGGTGTGGACGCGGACTTCTTCTACATGCCGACCTATGCTTCAAAGCCCGAGCTGGGGACGCCCGTGCTCGGCGCCGGTACGCTCATCGCCATCACCAAGGATTCACCCGCAGCGCATGCTTTCATAGAGTTCCTCAAGACGCCGATTGCTCACGAGGTCTGGATGGCGCAAGCGGCCTTCCTGACACCGTACAAGAACGTCAACCTCGAGGCTTACGCCAATGAACCGCTGAAGAAGCAGGGGGAGATCCTGACCACTGCGACAACGTTCCGTTTTGACGCATCCGATTTGATGCCGGGCAAGATCGGGGCTGGTGCTTTCTGGACGGGAATGATCGACTACGTGGGCGGCAAAGATGCTCAGACCGTTGCGTCGGACATCCAGAAGGCCTGGGACGGACTGAAATGATACGCGTGCCGCCGCTCCCGCGAAGGGGGCGCGGCGGCACAGCCATGCGGAATGTGCATTGGACGTCACGCCGTCAGCAAAGGCTGGGATCCTGAGGGATATAGGGCATCAGCGAGGGGGAACAACATGGGAGCGCAGATCGTTTCGGCCGTCGGTGTGGTCATCGCCGGCGTTTTTGCTTGCGCCTTGTATTACTGGCTTTCCGACAAACTCCTCCAGATCGTCTTCCCGGTGCCGAAGGAGAATGTTCGCGCTGCCTCGATAAACCTGAATCGTCGGGCGGTGGTCCGTCCCTGGCTGTTTCTTGGCCCGGCCTTGCTCCTCCTGGGGATCTATCTGGTTTATCCCGTGGTGGCGACCTTCATCCTCTCCTTCTATGACCGCTCCGGCGCCAACTTCGTCGGTCTGGCGAACTATCGTTGGGCTTTCTTCGACACGCAGTTCCGCCAGTCGATCTTCAACAATATCCTCTGGCTTGCGGTCGTGCCTGCCGCCTGCACCTTTCTGGGGCTGATCATCGCGGTACTGACCGACCGGATCTGGTGGGGAAACATAGCAAAGAGCCTCGTCTTCATGCCGATGGCGATCTCCTTTGTCGGTGCTTCGGTCATCTGGAAGTTCATCTACGAATATCGCGGCGGTAACGGGACACAGATCGGCCTTCTGAATGCACTCGTGCAGTTCTTCGGAGGAAACCCTCAGGTATGGATCTCCATGCCGTTCTGGAACAACTTCTTCCTGATGGTCATCCTGATCTGGATCCAGACGGGTTTTGCCATGGTCATTCTGTCTGCCGCGCTGCGCGGCATCCCCGAGGAAACGATCGAAGCGGCGGTGATCGATGGGGCCAACGGCTGGCAGATCTTCTGGAAGATCATGGTTCCGCAGATCTGGGGAACCATCGCGGTCGTCTGGACCACCATCACCATCCTCGTGTTGAAGGTCTTCGACATCGTACTGACCATGACCAACGGCCAGTGGGACACGATGGTGCTGGCGAATTTGATGTTCGACTGGATGTTCCGTGGAGGAGGCGATTCCGGCCGCAGCGCGGTCATTGCTCTGGTGATCATGGCAGCGGTCACCCCGATCATGATCTGGAATATCCGCCAGGCTCATCAGGAAGCAGGGGATCGCTGACATGAACGCAAGCTTCAGCCTCCGCCGCATAGGCCTGCCGCGCCTGCTGGTTCATCTCTCGGTTCTGGCGATCTGCATCATCTGGTTGATACCCACTCTGGGCATTCTTGTTACGTCCTTCCGGGATCCGGGCCAGATCACCACGTCAGGGTGGTGGACGGCGTTCACCAATGCGTCGCAAACCACGGCGGTGCGATTGGCTGAGCCTTCCGAGGCTCGGCAGGAGGGGGCGAACTACGTCATCTCGGGTTCCGTATTCGAAGAAGGGCAGAATGGGGTCGTGCAGTCCTTTGGGACGCGTGTCGCCGCACCGGCGGAATTCGAAGCTGGCCAGCCGGCGGATATCGGGGAAGGAGAGACCCTGACGATCAACGAGGACGGCAGCTATACCTATACCAGGAACGGGCCCTTCGACGGGGAACGAGGCCGGCGCGTCTACCTGACCGTCGCCAGCCCACCGGTCTTCACCACGCAGAACTACAATACCGTGCTTACGTCGCAGGGTATCGGCCAGGCATTCGTCAATTCGCTGACCGTGGCTGTTCCGTCGACCGTCATACCGATCCTCATCGCTGCCTTTGCAGCCTATGCATTGTCCTGGATGCAGTTCCCCGGTCGCGCCCTGATCATCGCCATGGTGGTCGGGCTGATTGTGGTTCCCCTGCAGATGTCCCTGATTCCGCTGCTGCGGATGTACAACGAGGTCGGTGCCCTGCTGGGTGTGCCGTCGAGAAGTTTTGCCGGCATCTGGCTTGCGCATGCCGCCTTTGGGATGCCGCTCGCCATCTATCTGCTTCGCAACTATATTGCCGGATTGCCCAAGGAGATCATTGAATCTGCCCGGGTGGACGGTGCAAGCGATTTCGAGATTTTCGTCAGGATCATCCTGCCCCTGTCCTTTCCCGCCCTTGCTTCCTTTTCCATTTTTCAGTTCCTGTGGACGTGGAACGATCTCTTGGTCGCCATGGTGTTCCTTGGGACCAATCGCGAACAGCTCGTCCTCACGGGCGCCCTGAATGCCCTTCTTGGGTCGATGGGTGGCCGTTGGGAGATACTGACCGCGTCTGCCTTTATTTCCATTTTGGTGCCCCTTCTGGTGTTCTTCGGGCTTCAGAGATATCTCGTTCGCGGCCTCCTCGCCGGCTCTGTCAAGGGCGGCTAGGGCAAGCCTTCCTATTTCAAAGTACAGGATATTGAATGACAATTTCAGCGGAGAACACGGCGGCTGTCGACCAGGATTGGTGGCGCGGAGCTGTTATCTACCAGATCTATCCAAGATCTTTCCAGGATTCCAACGGAGACGGCATCGGTGATCTGAAGGGCATCACCGCGCGCCTCCCTCATGTCGCGGCGCTTGGGGCGGATGCAGTCTGGA
>JAEYTV010000534.1 GCA_023433855.1 Pseudomonadota bacterium
GGATAGAATGGCGACTTCAAACCCTCTTCTGGCCATTTCGTTGGCGGTTTCGACCAGAATTCACTCCGCTCCACCGCTACGGGCGGCTAGTTTCTGAATGACGAAAGCAATCTTCACGGTGCCACCATTGCTACTGATACGCTGTTCCGGAAACGCTGGTTTCAGTGTGGCGGACTATGCAACGAACCCACGCTTTTTTCGCACGTGCTTTACGAAAGCAATTGGCCTCTGCCTAAATGCATTCCACATATAAGCTCTCGCCTTCGCCTTATCCTGATTGTTCTGCGCGAACCGCGCTGCCAGCATTTCCATATTGAAAAGCCGCATCTTGCAGAACTGATCACCGTATCGCTTGTACAGATCCTGATGCTTTTCGAAGATAAGCGCATTGCAAGCCCGAATTTCGTCGGCGTCCCGTCCCACATCCGATTTATGATAGACACACAACGAGTCATCTACCCCGCTGTTTCTGAGTGCCCCGCCCTGCGAAACAAACCTGATGAAGAAGTCCAGATCCTGCATCCTTGGCAGTCGATGATCGAAATAACCGACCTGTTTGAAAGACTCCGCAGATCCAAGTAGGGTCCAGAGATAGGCCCGCAACTTGGAACCCATCAACAGTGCGCGGCATTGATCTTGCTCAGTTTTTTGATTACGTTTCCTGCGAGCGCCGCCTTTCCATTCCCAGTCATAGTTGCAGGTAACCCACAAGGGACGGCCGTCAATCTCGCTTGTTGCAGCGTCTAGGCTTCGAAACTGAAGATCGATCTTTTCCGGATACCATTCGTCTCCAGCATCAAGCCATGCCACAAATGGGCTGTCGATCGCATCAAGCAACACATTACGGGTATAGGGGCGGCCTTTGTTCGTCTCGTTGACGAGGAGGTCGATTGTCAAAGGAGATTGCTCGCTCCTGCGAGCGCGGAATCTGTCGGCAATTTCCTTCATCGCTTCCAGATTTTCCGCCGTCGACCCATCATCTGCAATGACGACGCGCGTAGCACCCTTCCACGTTTGCTTGGCAATGGACCTGAGGCTTAAGGCCAAGCCCTCGGTGTCATTGTAATGCGGGAGGAGAACGTCTAGGTGGCGCATTGATTATTCTCTCCACGCATCTACAGTGCCAACTCTTCATGCAGAACACGCATGGCAAGCGGACTCGAAGCTTTCGCTAACCTTAGAATGCAACCGACAGACGTCAAATCTGTTTGCCAACAACATGGCGATTGTGGCATTCCTTTGACCGTAATCGAAGCGCGTGGTTTGCGGGAGGCTCCAACTTCGAAGCCAGTGGAGCCGATGTGAGTAAGACAACGAACAAGTTATCTCACCTGAAGTCGGCGAGCGTCCCTGGATCATTCGGCGAGCGTCCCCGTTCATAAGGCAAACGCCACTCGCGATCGCGGCCGTGTCATCTGTCGCGGCCAAGATCGGCTGCTTATATTTTGCGACGACAGAGCTCGACCGCCCCTCAAACGATGATCTGGTTCATTGACGACGGACAGACGAATACCGTGGCTTGTTCCAGGTTGAGCGCGATCTGCAGGCGGCTGCCAATTGCCCGTCAACCTGCTACGAGAACGTCGACAAGTACCTCAGCGTCACAAGGCGGAGGTCATCCAGTATTATGCCACATCAGACGCGCCAGCCGTGGCCGCATGACTTAAACGAAACGGCTTCCGGAAGTCCGCGGCGGTTCATGGGGATTGTTACCCTGCTGCCGGGGGATGGTGAACTCATCAAGATGCATCATCCGGTAGATCATCTCCTGATGTAGGTCCATCTCACGGTCGAGCAGCATGTCGCTTTTGGTTTTAGTCAACTGCCGCCGATATCGCGCGTACCTTTTATCCCGCAGCGAAGGAACGGGTGAAATTCTGTAGTACGTGTGAAGCAATGCCATCCGGACAGGACGGGGGAGCATGCGCAACGGGCCAGCCCTTCTGGAGAGTGACTGAACGTAAAACTCGCGAGCCTTTCTCAAGCGCCCCATGCGTTGATATTCCTCGGCGATGTTTCTGTAGAGCTCGGAAAGCGCCCCGATTGAATCCTTGTGTACCCTGATGTGTTTTCGGTAGACGCTAAATAGTCCAGAGAGTCTTCTTCGATGGTCCGTCGAAATCCTGTCATCGTGATGTTCAACGTACACGCAGAGGGGCTCTTTTACGCCAACGTGCTCCACATGCTGGTGAAGGCGGATATAAAAATCCCAGTCCTGGCAGGAGCGTAGCTCTTCATCAAATCCTGCCACCAAACGAGCCACTGTGGCATCAACCACCACCGAAGACAGAGTGCCAATGATGTTGCTTGCTCGGATTGCAGAGGACGAAAATTCAGCGTGGGGGTATTGCCGGGCCATGATCGTCCCGTCTTGATCCACCCGATATCGGCCAGTCGAAGAGAGGACGTATCGGCCCACAGGCGCTGTCGCGTTGATCGCCGCCATCTGGATTTCCAACTTTACTGGGAGCCAAATGTCGTCACTGTCGAGAAACGCTACATATCTATGTTTTGCTTCTGCTATTCCTCTGTTCCGGCTCGCGTTCGCGCCGAGGTTCCGATCGTTTCTATGCAACGCGATATTCAAGAGGGGCCTGAATGAAGCCACGATAGCCTGTATTTTGTGGAATTGCTCCGGTTGAGAATGATCATCGACGACGATGACCTCGCTTGGAAGGAGCGTCTGACCCGCGATCGAGCATAAACACCGTGCGAGCGCACTTGTACGATCGCGATTCGGTACGATAACAGACACGTCGCCATGCTTCACGGGAGTGCCCTCTCTGCCTCGACAACGCCACCCCCTTTCTTAAGGATGCGCTCACTTTGAATGTCAAGGGAATCGGCGTGACGACGCTCTCGAGAGAAACACATATTTGCCTGGTGATCCGAGGTTTGGGAGGGAGAAGTGGCGGAGCGGAGAGAGTCTATTGCGAGCTGGCGAACATGCTCGCGCAGAGCGGATACCGGGTGACCTGCCTTTATTTCGATACGAAAGACCGGGATCCCTTCTATCACATAGATTCCGCCGTTCAGCGAATAAATCTCTATGGGCCGCCTCGGCAAGAGGTGAAGCGTAAAGCATTTGTTTCGAAGTACCTCTGGCCATCCGGTCGCGATCAGGCCGAGTGGGATCTTGCAAATGACGTCTTCGTCAGCCGGTTGCGAGACTACTTCACTCTCGTCAAGCCAAAGATTGCGATAAGCCTGCTGCCGCCTGCTAATACCCCGACCTTAGTGGCAGCTGCTGGGACCTCTGTGAAGGTAATTGCCTGCAACCACAATGTTCCAAAGGAGGACTATACAAATCCTGGAAGATGGAGCCCGAACCCCATCGACCGCGCTCTTCGTCTGAAAAGTCTGGATGAGGCTGCCGCTATCCATGTTTTGTTTCCGGATTTTGGGACGTGGTTTCCGGCTCACCTACAGAGCAGAATAGTGGCAATTCCAAACTGTATCTCGCCAGATTTCCGAGACCGGGACCCGCTACCAGAGCGCGAAAAGACCATTCTTGCGGTCGGGCGCCTGGCCGAGGTGAAGAACTACATGCAGTTGATCAAATCGTGGGCAACGCTCGCCGACGAGTTCCCGGACTGGAAAGCGAAGATCTTCGGTATCGGCCCCCAGTTGAAGGAGATCAATGAGAGTATCAGTCGATTGAATCTTGCCGGCCGGGTAGAACTGCCGGGTCATGTGTCAGATCTGTCGCTCGAATATGCGAAAGCTTCATTTTTCTGTCACCCCGCGCTTTTTGAAGGGTTCGGACTATCTCCTGCTGAAGCGTTGTATATGGGGACGCCCGTCGTGGCTTATGAAGATTGTCTTGGCGTAAATCAGTTTGTGAAGGACAGGCTCAACGGGATTTTGGTCAAGCGAGGCGGGGATCGGGATCATTTGGCGGATGCCCTGCGCCAACTGATCACCGACAAAACCCTCCGTGAGACGCTCGGAAGCAGGGGGCGGGAAAGCGTGCGCGAGTTCACAATCGAGGAGTATAGGTCGCGCTGGACAAGCCTTATCGAGAGAGTCGGACGGAACTGAAATTGACGCGCTCCTGCCGTGCGCCCAATAGGCTATCTCGTCGGAGCTCGAATTTTCTGCTTATGATCCTCGAGGGGACGAAGAGGAGAATTCGACGAAGGCTTCGAAGTCTTCGCAAGCGCAGATCGCATTGTGTCGAAGCAGGCGGAGGTAGAAAAGAGACGACCAGGTTTCACTTGACCTTGCCCCGCTGAGCTAATCCGATTTGAAGTAAGCTCTGGCCCATTGAGAGGACCAGAGAATGAAGCGCAGCCGTTTCACAGACGAGCAGATCATTGGCATCCTGAAGGAGC
>JAEYTV010000568.1 GCA_023433855.1 Pseudomonadota bacterium
CCTGGGGGCAGGCGATTCCTCGCTGCGGTGCCGATCTCATCGGATATTTCGGGCCGCACGAAGGGTCGGCCACGACCGCCTACGGCGTCTACAACGTGGAAAGCCTGGCCGCCTACGAAGCCTACAGGGCAAGGCTTGCCGCCGATCCGGTAGGTCGGGAAAACTTCGCTTTCGCCAGCCGCGAACGCTTCATCCTCAAGGAGGATCGTATCTTCCTGAAGAACATGTCCATCTCCAGCGGAGCCTCGTATCATCCATGATTGCGGTCATCTTCGAAGTCGTGCCCGCCATGGGCGAACGTGACAAATACCTCGATCTTGCGCGGGAGCTTGGCGCGGAACTGCGGACCGTCGACGGTTTTATCTCGATCGAGCGCTTCGAAAGCCTGACGATGAAAGGCAAGCTGCTGTCCCTGTCCTTCTGGAGAGATGAGGAGGCTGTGCGGCAATGGCGGAATCTCGAATCCCATCGCGCGGTACAAAGGGCCGGACGCAACGGCATCTTCGCCGACTACCGCCTGCGTATCGGCCATGTGCTGAGAGACTATGGCATGTTCGACCGCGACGAGGCACCGCAGGACAGTCGCGCGGCGCATGCGCCCTGATGCCCGCCACAGGCTTATGGCGACTGCTGTTTCGGCAACAGTTGATCGCGACGAAGGCTGGGGCGCCCGTGACCTTCAGAAATTTTCTCGGAATCTTTCAACGCTTTCAATCTTTGGTAACCAGAATGGGTAACCATAACAGCCAGTAAATTCGTTCGAGTACAGCGTAGCGAGTATCAAATGGCAGCAGTTCTTCCGCTGGCCGACCTGAAGCATCAGGTCCGTCCGGACACATGGCTCAATTCCATCATCAAGGGTGACTGCGTCGCCGCTCTGGAAGCGCTGCCGGATCATTCGGTGGACGCCATTTTCGCCGATCCGCCCTATAATCTCCAGCTTGGTGGCGCCTTGCACCGTCCGGACCAGTCGCTGGTCGATGCGGTCGACGACGAATGGGACCAGTTTGCCTCCTTCCAGGCCTACGATGCCTTCACTCGCGCCTGGCTGCTCGCCTGCCGCCGCGTGCTGAAGCCGAACGGCACCATCTGGGTGATCGGCTCCTATCACAACATATTCCGCGTCGGCGCGATCATGCAGGACCTCAATTTCTGGCTGCTCAACGATATCGTCTGGCGCAAGACGAACCCGATGCCCAACTTCAAGGGCCGTCGGTTCCAGAACGCCCACGAGACGATGATCTGGGCAAGCCGGGATGCCAAGGCCAAGGCCTACACCTTCAACTATGATGCGTTGAAGGCGTCCAACGACGACGTGCAGATGCGTTCCGACTGGCTGTTTCCGATCTGCTCCGGCGGCGAGCGGCTGAAGGGTGAGGACGGCAAGAAGGTCCATCCGACACAGAAGCCGGAAGCGCTGCTGGCCCGC
Source organism: Pseudomonadota bacterium (assembly GCA_023433855.1). Taxonomy (GTDB): domain Bacteria; phylum Pseudomonadota; class Alphaproteobacteria; order Rhizobiales; family Rhizobiaceae; genus Neorhizobium. The sequence goes on from JAEYTV010000568.1 coordinate 1,430, forward strand.
GTCATCATGGCGTCGACGAAGCCCGGCGACGTGATCCTCGATCCTTTCTTCGGCTCCGGTACCACGGGGGCAGTCGCCAAGCGTCTTGGTCGCAACTTCGTCGGCATCGAGCGTGAGCAGGATTACATCGACGCCGCGGCGCTGCGGATCGAGGCGGTCGAGCCGCTCGGCCGCGCGGAGCTGACGGTGATGACCGGCAAGAAGGCCGAGCCGCGGGTTGCCTTCAACACGCTTCTGGAAGCGGGCCTTATCAGACCCGGCCAGGTTCTGACCGACGCCAGGCGGCGCTGGAGCGCGATCGTTCGCGCCGACGGCACGCTGTCAGCGAATGGCGAGGCCGGCTCCATTCATCGCCTGGGCGCCAAGGTGCAAGGCTTTGATGCATGCAACGGATGGACCTTCTGGCATTTCGACGACGGGCAGTCCCTGAAGCCCATCGACGAACTGCGATCCATCATCAGAAGCGATCTGGCGAAACTGGACTGATCCACCGGTCCTGTCAGGTTGCAACAAATTCCTCGTCCGGTTTTTGTACCTCTAGTCCCGGATGAGGAGAATTGGCGCCCGGAGAGGCTGACTCCGGGCGCCATCTTCTTTTGGTCAGAGCGCAATCCCGCGAGCCTGCAGGTCATCTTTGAGTGCGGCCGCGTCCGTGAAGTGCACCGCCTGCCACCCCGCCGCGCGGGCGCCTTCCACATTGGCGGGCGAATCGTCGATGAAGATCGTTGCCCCGGCATCGAGGTCGAAGTCCCGGGCATGTTTTTCGTAGATCGCCAGGTCCGGCTTGACGAGGCCGACCTCGCCGGAGACAGTCACGCCGCGCGGCTTTGCGAGGAAGGGAAACAGTTCTCGCGCATCCGCGAAGGTGTCGGCGGCGAAGTTTGTGAGCATGGTCACGTCACGCCCTTTGTCGATCAAGGCTTCCATGATCCGAACCGTCTCGTCATAGGCATGCGGCACCATTTCGTGCCAGTGCCTGCGGAAGGCCCGGATCTGCTCTTCCCGCTCCGGATACGTGTCGATCAGCGCTTCCTCGGCGTCCTTCCACGTGCGTCCGCGGTCTTGCTCCAGGTTCCATTCATGGGTGCACACATTGAGAAAAAACCACTTCCGTTCTTCTTCGTCGGGAATGATGCGGCTGTAGGGAATGTTCGGGTCGTAGTGGATCAGCACCTTGCCGATGTCGAAAACGATGTGATCGATCTTGATGGCCATGAAGTCCCCTGAATTCTAGACGGGTCTGTCGGGATGTTGATCGAAGGCTCTCGGGATCGCCTGCGCGATCACTTTTTTCATGATAGTCGGAAGTGCCTGAGCGGCAAGGTTGGACACCGGCTCCCACCAGCCATCGCTTGGCACGGTCCGTTCCGTCCGCGTCCGGAAGACGGAAAGACGGAGTTCGAAATGGGTGAAGACATGCGTCACCGTTCCACACGGGTCCCAGCGGGACGGGAAGGGCGCATGATCCGCGGTCGTGCCGCCATCGAGGCGTGCTGTCCACTGAGTGGTCGGGACTTCCGTCATGCCGCCGAGGAGGCCGCTCTCTTGCCGCCGGCGCAGCAACAGTTCGCCTTCCGGGGTAACTGCCACGAACGCCGCGCCGAACCGTATCGGTTTTTCCTTCTTTGCCGCCTTGACCGGAAAAAGCTCCGGATCGTGCTCGGCAAGCGCCAGGCACTCGTCCCTGAGGGGACAGAGCGCGCAGGCCGGCCGCTTCGGCGTGCAGATGGTGGCGCCCAGGTCCATCATCGCCTGCGCATAATCCCCCGGCCGGTCGGCTGGCGTCAGAGTGGCGACCTTCGCCTTCATCAAGGGTTTCGAGCCGGGCAGGGGGGCGTCGATGGCGTAGAGGCGGGAAATCACCCGTTCGACATTTCCATCCATCACGGCGGCCTGCCGGTTGAAGGCGATCGCGGCGACGGCGGCTGCCGTGTAGTCGCCGATGCCGGGGAGCCTCCGCAGCCCGTCTTCCGTATCGGGGAAATTCCCCCCATGGCCCGCGGCGATCGCCTCGGCACATTTCTTCAGGTTGCGGGCTCGAGCGTAATAACCCAGTCCCGCCCAGGCCGCCATCACCTCCTCCACCGGAGCCGCGGCAAGGTCGGTCACCTTCGGCCACAGTGTCAGGAACTTCGCGAAATACGGTTTGACCGCCTGAACGGTCGTCTGCTGCAGCATGACTTCGGAGAGCCAGACGTGGTATGGATCGGCAATCGCTCCTGCCTTGGCCGCCGCAGGCGTAACCCTCCACGGCAGGTCCCGGTGATGCCGGTCGTACCAGTCCAGCAGCTTTTCTGCATGATGAGGGTGAAAGGTCTGGAGCATCGTTTGCCGTAATGGGGAAGAATGGCCTATACTTGAAAGATTAATGCGCCGGCATCAAGGGTTGCGGGCAGGAGTGCGACGAGAACGAAGCGTTATCCCAGGA
>JAEYTV010000600.1 GCA_023433855.1 Pseudomonadota bacterium
GTGTCATAGGTCTTGAACTCGAGGTCCTTGTAGCCCTGCTTGGCGAACTGGATGACCCGGCCGACATTGTTTTCCGGAACCATGTCCTTCTTGGCGGCGCGGATCTCGCGCTTCAGGGCAGGGTTCTTGGTAGGATCGAAGCAGTCGTCGCCGTCGGCCTCGCAATTGACGCAGGCCTTCATGATCGCCTTCAGGTGCTTGGCGACGATCTTGGAGCCGGTGACCAGCGCGGCGACCTTCTGCTCTTCCTTGACCTTCCAGTTGATGTATTCCTCGATATCCGGATGGTCGATGTCGACCACGACCATCTTGGCGGCGCGGCGCGTGGTGCCGCCCGACTTGATGGCGCCCGCTGCACGGTCGCCGCTCTTGAGGAAGCTCATCAGGCCGGAGGACTTGCCGCCGCCGGAGAGCTTTTCGCCTTCGCCGCGGAGCATCGAGAAGTTGGAGCCGGTGCCGGAGCCGTATTTGAACAGGCGCGCCTCGCGGACCCAGAGGTCCATGATGCCGCCTTCGTTGACGAGGTCGTCGCCGACCGACTGGATGAAGCAGGCATGCGGCTGCGGATGCTCATAGGCCGACTTGGACTTGGTCAGCTTGCCCGTGAACGGGTCCACATAGAAATGGCCCTGGCCGGGGCCGTCTATGCCATAGGCCCAATGGAGGCCGGTGTTGAACCACTGCGGCGAGTTCGGCGCGACGCGCTGGGTGGCGAGCATATAGGCGAGCTCGTCCATGAAGGCGGAGGCATCGTCCTCGGACGAGAAATAGCCGCCCTTCCAGCCCCAGTAGGTCCAGGTGCCGGCAAGACGCGTAAAGACCTGACGGGCATCGGTTTCGGAGCCGTAGCGCTCGGACTCGGGCAGATCCTTCAGCGCCTTCTCGTCGGCAACCGAGCGCCACAGGAACGAGGGGACGTCGTTCTCTTCGACCTTCTTGAGGATCTTCGGCACGCCTGCCTTGCGGAAGTACTTCTGCGCCAGGACGTCCGTCGCGACCTGCGAGAACTGCGCCGGCACGTCGATGTCGGCCAGACGAAAGACGATCGAGCCGTCCGGGTTGCGTATCTCGCTGACCGCCTTGCGGAACTCGATGGTTCCGTAGGCGCCTGTCTCAGGCGTGGTGAAACGACGTTCGATGCGCATTGCCTTTGTCCCTCGTCTGCTGGCCCGTCCGGGCACAAATGTTCGGTCCGGCTGCTCGCCATCATGGGCAGCCGGGGAAACTTCATCGTCCAGGTGAATCACTGGGATATCGACCTGTATCTTGTGATGATGGTGGGCTGCAACACTAAATATAGTATTAACCGCCTATATTGACCAGTCCCATCACAATGTTTTAGGCAGGCCGAACGCGCACGAAAATCCGCTGACAGGCGGTCCTTCATGGGCCGCTCCGACGCCGTCACTACTCGTACAGAATTCGATGGAAGACCGGCCTCGTTACTTCCGGTCCTGTTGCCGCCGCAACATGCACGCAATGTCTGACGGCCGATGAGATTCGTCAAGGCGTAGCTCGGCATACTTTTTTAACCACAACATATTGTGTCGGTCGCCTGTGGAAAACGGGGAACAAAAATTTCTGCTGCAAAGTTAGGAGGTTGCGGCGGTCCGCTAATCCGGAAGAGGTCTCGTTGCGGCAGGTGGTGGCCAGGAGATCAGCCAAGCTCCGGTGTCCGGGCCGCATTTGTGCCAGGCGACAGAAAGATGACTGCGACATATCCGCAACGCTGTCATCGGATCGGGTGTCCTGCGCGTCAGCCTCGCGACAACCTCCGGTCGCTTGACGCGCCGGGTATCACCAGACTGCGCAAACGAGGTCCGCTGACTCGAAGCATGACTCCTCTCGACTGCTGTGGGAAAACGTTGATACCTCATGACAGCCGCAAGCGATCGCAGTATCGAAGCCGGGCAAAACCGGCTTTGGCCGTCGGGATCCAGACAGGTTAGAGCCGGTACGCAGATCGATTTCATGGCCTGCGCTCCAGGCAGATCCGGAAGCGGGGCAGGCGTCACATTCGGCAGGGCAAACGATGAGCGATACAGGTGGCTACTTTCCGCGGTGGAAACTGAAGAGCGAAGGGCGCATCCTGCCTGACGAGCGGCTGCCGGCCGGGCAAACGATGGTGCTCGGGCTGCAGCACGTGGTGGCGATGTTCGGCTCCACTGTCCTTGCCCCGATTCTGATGGGGTTCGACCCCAATGTATCGATTCTGTTTTCCGGCCTCTCGACGCTGATCTTCTTCATCGCCGTGGGCGGTCGCGTGCCAAGTTATCTCGGTTCTTCCTTCGCGTTCATAGGCCCCGTTCTTGCCGCGACGGCAGCAACCGCGGGAGCCCCCAACCCGAACATCGGACTTGCTCTTGGCGGCATCATTGCCGCCGGGGCCCTTTACGCCTTGATCGGCGTAATCGTCATGGCTGCCGGCCATCGGTGGATCGAGCGGCTGATGCCGCCGGTCCTCACCGGCGCGATCGTTGCCGCAATCGGCCTGGTGCTGGCACCGATCGCCATATCGAGCGCGTCAGGTGCGGGCCCGACAAACGCCCAAGGTGACCAGCTGTCGCGGTGGATTGCAATCCTGACCTTCGTCGCTGTCGGGCTCGTGGCGGTCTATGCCCCGGGCATGGCACGGCGACTGCCCATCCTCATCGGCGGCGCCTTTGCATATCTTGCCTATCTCCTTCTCGCGAACGGGTTCGGCCTCGGCACGCCGATCGATTTTTCCGGAGTTGGCGCAGCTGCATGGTTCGGATGGCCGCAATTCACCACGCCGGTCTTTTCCGCCCCGGCCATCGGGCTCATCGCCCCTGTTGTCGTCATACTCGTCGCGGAGAACCTCGGGCACATCAAGGCCATCGGCGCCATGACCGGGCGCGACCTCGACCCTTATCTCGGACGCGCATTCATGGGTGACGGCATTGCGACCATGTTTTCGGCGTCCTTCGGTGGCTCCGGCATGACGACCTATGCCGAGAACATGGGGGTGATGGCGGTCACGCGCATCTTCTCCACGCTCGTCTTCCTGGTCGCGGCTGCGATCGCGATCCTTCTCGGCTTCTCCCCGAAGTTCGGAGCGCTGATCCTGACCATTCCCGGACCCGTCCTCGGTGGTCTTTCGATCGTCGTCTTCGGTCTCATCGCCGCCACGGCAGGTCGCATATGGGTCGAGAACAAGGTCGACTTCGCAGAACCGCGCAACCTCATCACCGTCGGCGTTGCGCTGGTGCTCGGCGCCGGCAACTTCAAGCTGGACGTTGCCGGCTTCACGCTGGACGGGATCGGAACCGCCACGATCGGCGCGATCATCCTCTACCATGCGCTTGGGTTGACGAGGGGCCAGAGCCGGGCGAACTAGCCCGGCTGCACCGCGCTGGACGCCCGAAGGTCCTTGATCCGGAACGCTCAGTCCTTGCTGATCTTGGCGATCGGCTCTTGGTAGGTGAAGCCCATATCCCAGGGGAAGTAGATCCAGGTGTCCTGGCTGACCTCGGTCACGAAGGTGTCGACGGTCGGCACACCCTTCGGCTTGGCATAGACGCAGGCGAAATGCGCGTTGGGGAGCATGGCTCTGACCTCCGATGCTGTCTTGCCAGTGTCGGTGAGGTCATCGACCACCAGCACGCCGCTGCCGCCGTTTTCGGTAAGTTCGGACGCGATGCCCTTCAGGAGGTTCATGTCGCCTTGGTTGACGTAGTCGTGGTAGGAGGCGATGCAGACGGTCTCGATCAGTCGGATGTTGAGCTCACGCGAGATGATTGCCGCAGGGACGAGGCCGCCGCGGGTGATGCAGACGATGGCGCGGAAATCCTGGCCGAGACCAGCAAGCCGCCAGGCCAGGGCGCGGGCATCGCGGTGAAACTGATCCCATGACACAGGGAATGCTTTTTCGGGAAGAGACATGAGGCCACCATTGGCGAGAGCTGCAATGGCCGTCGCTAATACTGCCAATCCGGGGCGGAAGGCAAGCAGTTGGTCATGCACACGGATTGTCTTGTGTACCAGTGAACAACGCCGCTCGTTGACGATCGATCCTGTTGCGGGACGGTCCCATCCATCCCCCGACCCGGCGCCCGGACGACCACTGCGGCTTTCCACGCCAGCCCCCGGCTGCGCGGCCTCTTGAGCCCGATCCTGGAAAGTGATGCCCTTCCTGTCGCGCTTGCGCCCGTCCGCCTGGCGGGGAGGGAGCTTGCCGGCCTGTCGTGATCAAGCGACGCCTGGTTCTGCCGTGAGGTCGTCAGCGGGATAGAAGTGTCAGGGCAGTCATGGAATCCAGCATGCTGCGGGTCACTCCGCCGAAAAACATCTCCCACCAGCGGGAGTGACCGTACCCCCCCATGACCAGCAGATCCACGCTGTTGTCGGCAAGACGATTCTCGATTGCGGCGGCGGCGGTGAGCCCCCCGCCGGTCTCCTGCGTCGTGAGGGTGACGTTGATGCCGTGCCTTGCGAGCGTGGCCGCGATTTCCGTGCCAGCCAGTTCCGGGGTTTGGTCGCTTCGCTGCGGCGGATCGAGCAGGAGGATTTCCGTATCCTGCGCGGCCTTCAGGAATGGCAGCGAATCGAACGTGGCTCGCGCGGCTTCGCGCGATCCGTTCCATGCAACGAGAACCCGCTTGATCGGCTTGGGTTCTTTCATCGTATAGGGCACGAGCAGCATCGGCCGTCCGCTTTCGAACAGGAACGTCTCGA
>JAEYTV010000080.1 GCA_023433855.1 Pseudomonadota bacterium
CCGCTCAACCTCTCCGGGGGGCAACAGCAGCGTACCGCCCTTGCGCGCGCATTGGTCAAGAATGCCGGACTGGTGCTGATGGACGAGCCGCTTGCAAACCTCGACTACAAGCTGCGGGAAGAATTGCGCGCGGAACTCCCAAGGATATTTGCGCAATCGGGTGCGATCTTCGTTTATGCGACGACCGAACCCTCGGAAGCCCTCCTGCTCGGCGGCAATACCGCCACACTCAGCGAAGGGAGGATCACGCAGTTCGGCCCCACGATCGACGTCTATCGCCGGCCAGCCGACCTCATCACTGCAAAGACTTTCGCCGATCCGCCGCTCAACTTCATCGCGGTCACCAAATCCGGCGGATCTCTCCGCCATGACGACAATGAGGTATTTCCTGTTCCGGCACACCTTTCAACAATCGCCGACGGGCCGATGACGGTCGCATTCCATCCGCATCATCTAGCGCTTGGCGCGCAGACACCGCAGTCGGCACACGTCCGCGCCAGGACCCAGATTTCAGAGATCACTGGTTCGGAGAGCTTCGTCCACCTGGAGTTCCGCGGAAACCGTTGGGTGATGCTCGCCCGAGGCGTCCACGACATCGATCCCGATGTAGACGTCGACGTTTTTCTTGATACCCGCCACCTGATGGCGTTCGGCCCCGAAGGCCGCGCGATCGCCGCGGCAGCGGCCTGAGAGGGTAAGATGGCACGTATCACCCTCGACCACATCCGCCACGCCTACGGACCCGATCCGCAGTCCGACCGGGACTATGCCCTGCGGGAGATCGATCATGAATGGAGCGATGGCGGCGCCTATGCGCTGCTCGGGCCATCCGGATGCGGGAAGACAACCCTGCTCAACATCATCTCCGGCCTGCTACAGCCATCCCATGGCCGCATTCTCTTCGACGGCCAGGATGTTACCAATCTCTCCACTCAGGCCCGCAACATAGCGCAGGTCTTCCAGTTCCCGGTCATCTACGACACGATGACCGTATACGACAATCTGGCATTCCCGCTCCGCAACCGGCGCGTTCCCGAAGCCGACGTGGACCGGCGCGTCCGTGACATACTGGAGATGATCGATCTGTCGGACTGGGCAAAGCGCAAGGCGCAGCGTCTCACCGCCGACCAGAAACAGAAGATTTCTCTCGGCCGCGGCCTGGTCCGCAACGATGTCAACGCCATCCTCTTCGACGAACCGCTGACCGTCATCGATCCTCACATGAAGTGGGTGCTCAGATCACAGTTGAAGCGCCTCCACAAACAGTTCGGCTTCACCATGGTCTATGTCACGCATGACCAGACCGAGGCCCTCACCTTCGCCGACAAGGTCGTCGTCATGTACGAGGGGCAGATCGTGCAGATCGGAACGCCGGCAGAACTCTTTGAACGCCCCCGTCATACCTTTGTCGGTTATTTCATCGGCTCACCCGGCATGAATGTCCTGCCCGCCCGGCTGCAAGGAAACACTGTCATCGTCGGAGGAGAGACGATCACTCTCGATCATGCGCCGGAGGCCCCCGCAGGCGCCAAGACGGAACTCGGCATCCGCCCCGAATTCATCCGTCTGGGCCGCGAAGGCATGCCCGTCACCATTACCCGCATCGAAGACATCGGTCGCCTGAAGATTGTACGCGCGACCTTTGCCGGCCAGCCGATCTCGATCGTGGCAGAAGAGGACGCCGAGATTCCGTCAGAGCCGCGCATGACCTTCGATCCGAGCGCGATCAACATCTACGCCGATTCCTGGCGCGTCGGCAGGGGGGGCTGAGCGATGGAGAAGACCTGGAACAACAAGGCCTGGTTCCTCGTCCTGCCGGTCCTGCTGCTGGTTGCCTTTTCGGCAGTCATCCCGCTGATGACCGTCGTCAACTATTCCGTGCAGGACACGTTCGGAAACAATCAGTTCTTCTGGGCGGGCACCGACTGGTTCGACGACATCCTGCATTCGGACCGGTTCTGGGAAGCGCTCCAGCGCAACCTCCTTTTCTCCTTCATCATCCTGGCTATCGAGATCCCCCTCGGCATCTTCATCGCTCTGAACATGCCGAAGAAGGGCATCGGCGTGCCGGTATGCCTGGTCCTCATGTCACTGCCACTTCTCATCCCGTGGAACGTGGTCGGAACGATCTGGCAGGTGTTCGGCCGCGTCGACATCGGCCTCCTCGGCCACACGCTCGGCGCGCTTGGCATCGACTACAACTATGTGCGCGATCCGGTGGATGCGTGGATTACGGTCATCGTCATGGACGTCTGGCACTGGACGAGCCTGGTCGTGCTTCTCTGCTATGCGGGGCTCGTCTCGATCCCCGACGCGTATTACCAGGCAGCCAAGATAGACGGGGCCTCCCGCTGGTCGGTGTTCCGCTACATCCAGTTGCCGAAGATGAAACGAGTGCTGCTCATCGCCGTGCTGCTGCGCTTCATGGACAGCTTCATGATCTATACCGAGCCCTTCGTGGTGACCGGCGGCGGCCCCGGCAATTCAACCACCTTCCTGTCCATCGACCTCGTGAAGATGGCGGTCGGCCAGTTCGACCTCGGCCCGGCCGCAGCCATGTCGATCATCTACTTCCTGATCATCCTGCTGCTCTCATGGATCTTCTATACCGTGATGACCAGCAGCGACGCCAACCAATGAGATAAGGAGAGGATCATGGGCGCCACCACCAAGTTCAAGCCTGCCGGCAGCCTCTCCTGGCTGGTCTCGGCAATCTACATCATCTTCCTGCTGCTGCCGATCTACTGGCTGGTCAACATGAGCTTCAAGGAGAATGCCGAGATCACCGGAGCCTTCTCTCTGTGGCCGCAGAACCCGACGCTGCGGAACTACTCCGTCATCTTCACCGATCCGTCCTGGTACTCCGGCTACATCAACTCGATCATCTACGTGGTCATGAATACGGCGATCTCCGTGCTTGCGGCGCTGCCGGCTGCCTATGCCTTCTCGCGATACCGGTTCCTCGGGGACAAGCACCTGTTCTTCTGGCTCCTGACGAACCGCATGGCCCCCCCGGCTGTCTTCGCGCTGCCCTTCTTCCAGCTCTATTCCGCTTTCGGGCTGATCGACACGCATATCGCGGTCGCTCTCGCGCATTGCCTCTTCAACGTGCCACTGGCGGTCTGGATCCTCGAAGGCTTCATGTCTGGCGTGCCGAAGGAGATCGATGAGACCGCCTATATCGACGGTTACTCCTTCCCGCGTTTCTTCGTGAAGATCTTCATGCCGCTCATCGCGTCCGGCATCGGCGTGGCAGCCTTTTTCTGCTTCATGTTTTCCTGGGTTGAACTGCTGCTGGCCCGCACCCTGACGACGACCGCAGCAAAGCCGATTTCCGCCATCATGACGCGGACAGTCTCGGCGGCCGGCATGGACTGGGGCGTGCTTGCGGCCGCAGGGGTGCTGACCATCGTTCCGGGCGCACTCGTCATCTATTTCGTTCGCAACTACATCGCCAAGGGCTTTGCCCTCGGACGGGTCTGACCAGGAGGAACACGGCATGAACTTCTCGTGGATGGCCTGGACGCTTCCGACCACCGTCTTTTTCCTGACGGTCCTCCTCCTCCTGATCGGGATGATCATTTGGGAGTACTTCGCTCCCGGAGGTGCGCCGCGTGTCGGCATTCTCCGGTTCGAGACGACGCGTGGTGATCGGCTCTTCATTTCGCTGCTTGGAGCAGCATTCATCAATCTCGCATGGCTGGGGCTTGTCGGCCCCAACCTGTGGTGGGCTCTTGCCCTGGCCGTGGTCTACGCGATCGGCGTCTTCCGCTTCGCCTGAGGCAAGCTGGTACTGGTGCCGGGCAGGCCGGCACCTTTCATTGAACATGCATGCGCAACCTTGGGAGGATATCATGCGACGGCATCTGATGACGACAACGGCAGCAATGCTGCTGGCAATGACTGGGACGGCATTCGCCGGCATGGACGAGGCCAAACAGTTTCTGGACAAGGAAATCGGCGACGTGTCGACGCTTTCCCGTGCAGAACAGGAAAAGGAGATGCAGTGGTTCATCGACGCAGCCAAGCCTCTTGCGGGCATGGACATCAAGGTCGTCTCGGAGACCATCACCACTCATGAATATGAATCCAAGGTTCTCGCTCCGGCTTTTACCGCCATCACCGGGATCAAGATCACCCACGATCTGATCGGCGAGGGCGATGTGGTCGAAAAGCTGCAGACGCAGATGCAGTCGGGCGAGAACATCTATGACGGCTACATCAACGACAGCGACCTAATCGGCACCCATTGGCGGTACCAGCAGGCCCGCAGCCTGACCGACTTCATGGCTAACGAGGGCAAGGACGTCACCAACCACGATCTGGATCTCGATGACTTCATCGGGAAATCCTTCACGACAGCGCCCGACGGCAAGCTCTACCAGCTTCCCGACCAGCAGTTCGCGAACCTCTACTGGTTCCGCTACGACTGCTTCAACGACGAAAAGAACAAGGCGGACTTCAAGGCGAAGTATGGCTACGATCTCGGCGTGCCGGTCAACTGGTCGGCCTACGAGGACATCGCCGAGTTCTTCACGGGACGGGAAATCGACGGCAAGAAGGTCTATGGCCACATGGACTACGGCAAGAAGGATCCCTCGCTCGGCTGGCGTTTTACCGACGCTTGGCTTTCCATGGCGGGCAATGGCGACAAGGGTATCCCGAACGGCAATCCGGTTGACGAATGGGGCTTCAAGGTCGACGAGAACTCCCGGCCGGTCGGCTCCTGCGTCGCTCGCGGCGGCGACACAAACGGGCCGGCGTCCGTTTACGCCATCCAGAAGTATCTCGACTGGATGAAGGCCTATGCACCGGCGGCCGCCCAAGGCATGACCTTCTCCGAATCCGGTCCGGTCCCGTCGCAGGGCGAGGTCGCCCAGCAGATGTTCACCTATACGGCCTTCACGGCAGACTTCGTGAAGGACGGCCTGCCGGTGATGAATGACGACGGCACGCCGAAGTGGCGCTTCGCCCCCTCTCCGCATGGCGTTTACTGGAAGGATGGGATGAAGCTCGGCTACCAGGACGCGGGTTCGTGGACGATCCTGAAATCGACGCCCGACGATCGTGCCAAGGCCGCATGGCTTTATGCGCAGTTCGTCACCTCCAAGACCGTGGACGTCAAGAAGAGCCATGTCGGCCTCACCTTTATCCGCCAGTCGACACTCGACCATAAGTCCTTCGCAGAACGCGCACCGAAGCTGGGCGGTCTGATCGAGTTCTACCGGTCACCGGCCCGCCTGCAGTGGTCGCCGACCGGCACCAACATCCCGGACTATCCAAAACTGGCACAGCTGTGGTGGCAGGCGATCGGCGATGCCTCCTCGGGCGCCAAAACAGCTCAAGAAGCCATGGACTCGCTGTGCGAGGAACAGGAAAAGGTGCTGCAGCGTCTGGAGCGCGCGGGCGTCCAGGGCGAGTTCGGGCCAAAGCTCGCAGAGGAGCACGACCTGGAGTACTGGAACAAGGATGCGGTTGCCAAGGGCAACCTCGCGCCGCAACTGAAGGTCGAGAACGAGAAAGAAAAGCCAATGACCGTCAACTACGACGAACTCGTCAAGAGCTGGGCCGAAGCGAAGAAGTAGTCTGGCAGGCGGGCAGCACAGGTGCCCGCCTGCTCCATCCTCCCCGGGATTCCGGGGGGGGATGCTGAGGATAGTCGGATCCGGACCGGGGCGGGCTACAACGCCGGGGATCGGGCTGCGACCGGATACTCCTCGCCAGACCGCCCGGTCAGCCGTGCTCGGCCGCTCGGAGAAGACTGCGCCCTGACGCGCGACACCCTACCAATGGCGTCTCGTAACCTGGGTCAGATCCGATCGATCGCCATGAACTCGCGGCAGTGGTTGTGCAGATAATGCAGTGTAGCGGTACTATCGACGGGCTTGCCGAAGTAGTAGCCCTGCCCCATGCCACAGCCGAGTTCGTTGAGCTTGTCCGCGTCGGCCTTTGTTTCGATTCCCTCCGCCACAACTTCCAGATCAAGCCCCTGGCACATGGCGATGATAGCCTTGACGATATGCTCCGAGGCGCGATCGCTGGTGATGCGAGAAACAAAGGCACGATCGATCTTCACCTTGTCGAAGGTGAAGTCCCGCAGCCGTCCAAGGCTCGACTGACCGGTCCCGAAGTCGTCGAGTGAGATTCGGACCCCCTGCTGCCTGAGTTCGGTGATGATGCGTTCAGCCGTATCGGCAGAGGTCATCACCGCGGTTTCTGTGATTTCCAGTTCCAGCCGGCGCGGATCGAGGCCGACGCGGGCGAGCGTTGAGAGTATGGTTTCGGTCGTACCGGGATCCATCAGCTGCGCGGACGACAGGTTGAACGACAGAAAGAGCTCCCGCGGCCAGGAGAGCGCTGCTTCCGCTGCCTTTCGCAGCAGAGTTTCAGAAAGGGCGTCGATGAACCCACGTTCTTCTGCAAGCGGCACGAAGACCGCCGGCGACACGAAACCGAGGTCGGCATCGATCCAGCGGGCCAATGCCTCGAAGCCCACGACGCCGCCATCCTTCACCCGGACAATTGGCTGGAAATGAACGTCGACAGCATCGGCGATAACGGCATTGCGCAGGGCCTGCTCGAGTTGCGTGGCTCGCTTCATCTCCTGCGCGATCTCGCGCGAATATACAGTGATCTGTCCCCGCCCCCTCCTCTTGGAGCGGTAGAGCGCGGTTTCAGCGCTTTTGAGGAGTTCTTCGAAATCATCTCCGGCGAAAGGATAAATGGCAAAACCGAAGGATGCCGACAGCCGTACGTTACGATCGCCGAGATCATAGGGTGCTGAGAGCACATCCTTGATCATCTGCCCGATGCGCTCGGCTCCATGCCGCTCGAATACCAGCGGCAGGACGAATGCAAATTCGTCGCCATCGTGCCGGGTCACGGTCGCCCCGTCGGGGATGCAGGCTTTCAGCCTATGGGCAACCTGACAGAGGATCTCGTCGCCGGCCTCGGCGCCGAAGAGATCGTTGATCGGCTTGAAGCCGTCGAGATTGGCGATGCAAATCGTAAAGGGCGCCGGGTCCTGCGCGCGCTCCGCTGCGAGGAGGCGGACCTTGTCACGCAGTCGGTAGCGGTTGCCGAGACCCGTCAATGGGTCTCTATAAGCCATCGCCTGCAGCTCATTCTGGCTGACCTGCGGCAACGGATTTCCTGCCGGCTTCATGAACAATCCCGATACGCTTACACAAGCGGGCAGGATCGGCGAAAAAGATTAAGAAATCACCGCCCGGAACAGCCGGGTCCGACGAACCCGGACAACCGGTCAGGCATAATAGCGCATCTCACCATCATCGAGATAGGTCTGAAACAGGTTCTGAAGAGCTTCCGGGCTGATCGGCTTCAGGATGACGTCATTCATCCCGGAGGCGAAACATTCGTCCCTGTCGCGGTCGAAAGCCTGTGGCAGCACCCCGATGATCGGTATGGAATTCTCCAGCGTTTCCAATCCTCTGATCCTGACGCTGGCTTCGAAGCCGCTCAGAAGCGGCAGGGTGATATCCATCAGAATGAGCCTTGGTGAACGTTCCTGCCAGAGGCGCACAGCTTGCTCGCCATCGGTTGCGATCGCATAGCGATACCCCAGCCCTTCGAGTATCTGCGAGAAGACGATCTGATTGACTTCATTGTCCTCGGCGACAAGGATGTCGATCGCAGGAACTCCGGGGCGAGCATCGGTACTGAGCTCCCAATCCTCTTCCGGCGCGCCGTCGAAAGCCTCAGCCGGGTCGTCGAGCCGACGCAGCACCTCCATGGAAAGTCGGTCCGCGATCCGGGCAGCGGGGATCGGCAAGGCAGCAACGCCGTGCTGGCGGGCGATTTGGAGGCACCAATCGTCCATTGCGGCATCGACCACCACGAGATCGATGAGAATGCCGGACTGCCTTGCCATCTCAAGAAAGAGCTCCAACTCTTCCACAGTCCGAACCCCCGAACTCTCGACTTCGAGCGCCTCGAGAGTGCTGAGAGCGTCACTCAGAAACATACTTTGCGAGGAGATGACCAGCACCTTCCGCGAGGCAGCATCAGCGGGGGTCGAACTCTTTGCGTCAGGCTGAAGATCGGCTCGCAACAGCGACTCGATAATACCCGAAGGCATGTCGGGCACGACCGCATCGACATCATCATGTGTCTGAACCAACGCCGTAACATCCTGCATCGCGGTGACCACATAATGGCGTCCGGGCTTCCCGATGCGGTACTTGTTCGCGATGATGACCGCGTGAGATCCGTCCGGTCGGGTGACTCGATCGGCGAACCGAACAGACTGGCCATCGTCGAGGAGGCGCCGGTTGACTGCGTCGAAGCGCTCCGCAAGTTCAGGCGGATGGATATCGGAGGTTTTCCTACCGATCACCCCTTCGACCGGGAGACCTAAGAACCGGGCAGCGGCCTGATTGACCGCTACGAAGGTCAGGTTCCGGTCCTTTACCGTTACGGGAGAAGGCAGGTTGTCGAGCACTTCTTCGGTGACCTGGACACGTTCCAGCTCGACGCGCCATTGCTCCTCACGCTTCTTGTGATCGGAAATGTCGCGGACGACCAAGACGCCATAGCCGGAGGAAAGACGTCGCTTCGTGTAGGAGAACCAACGGTCGGGTCCGCGGCGCTCCAAGGTCTCGCTACGTTCCTTCCAGAGGGTGGCCAATTGGTCGGCGACCCAGTCCTCGCGGGGCAACATGGGCCGCAGACCGGCACTGTCGGTGGAAAACCGGCCACCACTATCATAAACGGCACCCAACAGATCGCGCAGACGAGTACCCGGCTCAAGGAAGCTCTTGGGGACCGGCAGGAGAACTGCCAGCTGCTGGCTGGCGAAGACGATCAGGTCGTTTCCGTCATAGAGGAGCATGCCACCCGCAATGACGTCCGAAATCACTTCCAGCATGGCCGCCTGAATGTTCGCGTCCTTCGACGTCAAATCATTCATAGGATAACTCCCTGTATGCTCTTAGACACGATCCTTGGTGTGTCGTAATGTCTATTGGCCGCCTGGCGGCGTTATCCTTCAAATCTGGTCGAATCGAAACATGCCAGCTGAGCTCCCCAGCGGGCGGGCGATGACGCGCGGCGGGTGTGCAGCGGCCCGCCCGTCATCGATATGGGCTCTGGGACTTCTACCGGTAGCTCATCCAAGTCCAATATGAAAACAGGTTATCCTCCTTGTATTAAGGTCGGATTAATGATGTCGGACTTGGCGCGCCCCCTTCATCAAACCGGTTGAACGAACCTGCAGAGGCTTTCCTTCGCCGCAAGAATCCCGAATATACGACACCATGTCTGTCAAACAGCTGCCAGAGACCCTGATCAACCAGATCGCCGCCGGGGAGGTTATCGAAAGACCGTCCAGTGCGGCCAAGGAATTGATCGAGAATGCCATCGACGCGGGTGCCACCCGTATCG
>JAEYTV010000196.1 GCA_023433855.1 Pseudomonadota bacterium
GTATGGCGGCTCTGTGAAGCCGACCAATGCAAAGGAGCTGATGCGGGTCGGAGACGTCGACGGAGCGCTCGTCGGCGGGGCGAGCTTGAAAGCGGCGGACTTCCTCGCCATCTATCGGGCATATGAAGAACTCGCAGGCTGAGCGGATAGGGGCTTTCAATGCGTGCAGCTCTCATGTAAACACCCGCCAACTTCTTGATGTTGCCTCCTGTCGGAAGGCATGGATTTTGATATGCAAACCGTTCTGATCGTCATTCATCTCATGATCGTGCTCGCGTTGGTGGGTGTGGTGCTGATCCAGCGTTCCGAAGGTGGCGGCCTCGGAGTTGGTGGTGGCTCCGGCTTCATGTCGGCACGGGGGACCGCCAACGCCCTGACCCGCACCACCGCCATCCTTGCGACGTTGTTTTTTATAACATCGTTGGCGCTGGGGATCCTTGCGCGGTACGAGAGCCGCCCGAGCGACATCCTCAACCGTATCCCGCAAGGGCAGCAGGGACAGGGCAACGGCATTCTTGATCAGCTTGGCCCGGCACCTGCGCAAACTCCGGCGCCCGACCAGAGCGGCATTCCGTCCGGCTCCGGCGCCGCTGCGCCGGCGCCTGCAGCGCCGACCTCGGGCAATGCTTCTGAAAGCCCGGTCGCCCCTAGTGCTCCCGCTGCTCCGGCTGCGCCAGCGGCACCGACAGACGTACCGACCGGCCAATAAGCGAAGGCCAGGACGACGAGCTCCGGCAGGCTTCAAGCCTGCCGTTTTATTTTGGGAAGATTCCACAGCGTTTTTCTCCATGAGGAAATTTTCGCTGGCGGAATCGTGAATGAAAAGGTATCCGGTGACTCCCATGGCGCGATATGTATTCATCACAGGCGGCGTGGTTTCCTCCCTTGGAAAGGGAATTGCTGCCGCAGCACTTGGAGCACTGCTGCAAGCCCGGGGCTACCGGGTGCGGCTCAGAAAACTAGACCCCTACCTGAATGTCGATCCGGGCACGATGAGCCCGACCCAGCACGGCGAAGTCTTCGTAACAGACGACGGGGCGGAAACCGATCTGGATCTTGGACATTACGAGCGCTTCACGGGGCGTTCGGCGAACAAGACCGACAACATCACGACCGGCCGCATCTACAAGAACATCATCGACAAGGAACGCCGGGGAGACTATCTCGGCGCCACCGTCCAGGTGATCCCGCACGTGACCAATGAAATCAAGGCTTTCGTCGTAGAAGGCAATGAGGATTATGATTTCGTCATCTGCGAAATCGGCGGCACGGTGGGCGATATAGAGGCCATGCCGTTTGTCGAGGCGATCCGACAGCTCGGAAACGAGCTGCCGCGTGGCTCGGCTGTCTACCTTCACCTGACGCTGATGCCCTATATCCCGGCGGCCGGCGAACTGAAGACCAAACCGACGCAGCATTCTGTGAAGGAGTTGCAGGCACTTGGCATCGCCCCCGACATCCTTCTGGTGCGGTCAGACAGGGAGATCCCCGAACCGGAGCGGCGCAAGCTGTCGCTCTTCTGCAACGTGCGGCCGTCCGCCGTCATTCAGGCGCTCGATGTAGCGAACATTTACGACGTGCCCATGGCCTATCACAAGGAAGGCCTGGACGGCGAAGTACTTGCAGCCTTCGGGATCGAGCCGGCACCCAAGCCCCGACTTGACGCATGGGAGGAGGTTTGCAA
Source organism: Pseudomonadota bacterium (assembly GCA_023433855.1). Lineage (GTDB taxonomy): Bacteria > Pseudomonadota > Alphaproteobacteria > Rhizobiales > Rhizobiaceae > Neorhizobium. The sequence goes on from JAEYTV010000196.1 coordinate 1,685, forward strand.
CAGGATCCGCACGCCGGAAGGTGAAGTGACGATCGCCGTGGTCGGAAAATACACGGGCCTCAAGGACGCGTACAAATCTCTGATCGAGGCGCTGCATCACGGCGGCATCGCCAACCACGTCAAGGTCAACCTCGAATGGATCGAGTCGGAGATCTTCGAGAAGGAAGATCCAGCTCCTTATCTTGAAAAGGTCGACGGCATTCTCGTGCCTGGCGGATTTGGCGAACGCGGATCAGAGGGCAAGATCAATGCCGCCCGCTTCGCACGGGAGCGGAAAGTCCCTTACTTCGGTATCTGCTTTGGCATGCAGATGGCCGTGCTTGAGGCTGCCCGCAACCTTGCCGGGTTGAAGCATGCCTCGTCTACAGAGTTCGGCCCTACCGACGAACCGGTAGTTGGCTTGATGACAGAATGGCTGCACGGCAATGAACTGGAGCGGCGATCCGAAGCCGGTGATCTTGGTGGCACGATGCGCCTTGGCGCCTACAAGGCCTCCTTGAAGAAGGGCACCAAGATCGCCGATATCTACGGCTCTACAGAGATCTCAGAGCGTCACAGGCATCGATACGAGGTGAACCGGGACTACAAGGACCAGTTGGAAAGCTGCGGTCTGGTCTTCTCGGGAATGTCTCCGGACGGCCTTCTGCCCGAAACCATCGAATATGCCGACCATCCGTGGTTCATAGGGGTCCAGTATCACCCGGAACTGAAAAGCCGGCCTCTGGATCCTCATCCGCTTTTTGCAAGCTTCATCGAAGCTGCCCTGGAGCAGAGCCGACTGGTCTGAACCTTGGAAGAACCCGGCGAAGAGCGGGTTCTTCCATTATTTCAGCGTACGTTGTCCGTATCCGCGCGCGGATAGAGGTGGGGCAGGGGTCCGCGCATCTGACAGGTGTGACGGCCGCTTGGACCGTTTGTGCTCTCACCGCAGGCTTTTGATCGCGACCTGCGAGGACCGTTGGCACTGCTGCGCTCGTGAACCATCGCAGATGATGGAAAGGCCGGTATATCCGGCCTTTTGTTATGTCAGACGCGAGGGTTGTGCGGCTGGAAGAGCTTCCCTTTCTCGCCGATGAGCACGAAGATGAGCCCAATGATGGAGACGCTGAAGAAGCCCGCGACGAGGGGCAGGGCTGTCCCGTCGAAAGCCTGACCGATGATGAGGCCGATGACGGATCCCCCGACCGTGCTCATGAAGCCGAGTACTGATGATGCCGTGCCCGCGACATGGCCGAGCGGCTCCATGGCCAGCGAATTGAAGTTGGAGCCGATCCAGCCGAACTGGAACATGGCAAGCGAGAAGAACACAAGGAACAGCAGGATCGGCATCGGCTGCGGACCCAGGATCTGGAACAGCATCCACACGAAGGTGATGGCAATGAAGCCGACCAGCGAGCCATGCGAAAGGCGCCGCATGCCGAATCGGCCCACGAACTTGGCATTGAGGAACGAAGCCGTCGACATGAAGACCGCTACCGCCGCGAACGCCACCGGAAACCAGATGCCGAGTTGATAAATGCCGCCATAGATCTGCTGCGCCGAGTTGATGAACCCGAACAGGGCTCCGAAGATGAAGGTACTGGCGATCGTGTAGCACAGGGCGATGCGGTTGCTGAGTACGATCCGGAAGCCGGCAAGTATGGATGAGACGGTAAACGGCCGAACATCGGCGGGATCCAGCGTTTCGGGCAACCGAGTATGCATCCAGACCGCGATCCCGGCTGAGACAACCGCGATAAACACGAAAATCATGTGCCAATTGCCAAGGAACATGATGAGCTGCCCCGTGCCGGGAGCGATGATGGGTACGATCATGAAGACCATCATGATCAAGGACATTACTTCGGCCATGGCGCGTCCGCCATAGACGTCGCGGACGATGGAGATCGTGATCACCCGGGTTGCTGCAGCGCCGGCGCCCTGCACGAAGCGGAGCAGGAGCATCAGGCCGAAGGATGGTACGATGACGATCCCGATGGAGCACAGGATGTAGACAGCGATACCAAACAGCATCGGCTTACGTCTTCCGAAGCGGTCGGACAGTGGTCCGTACAAGATCTGTGCTGCGCCCAGGCCGAAGACATAGGAGGATACGACATACTGCCGGTGGTTTTCATTCTCCACGCCCAGCGATGCTCCGATCTCGCCCAGTCCCGGTAGCATGATGTCGATGGCGAGCGCATTAAGCGCCATCAGCATGGCCATCATGGCGATAAATTCGAGCCGTCCCATACCGCGCAGGCGAGCGGGAACGGTTTGTGAGGATTGTGTCACAGCGGATTCCTGAACAACGGCAAAGGCGCCGCTGGGAGCGGCGCCTTTGCAATAGTTACGATAAGCGAGCTTGAGGGCTCAGAGAAGGTTCAGGCTGCGCCGCGTACGACGATGCCTTGTTCCTGTAGGTGATTCTGCAGTTCACCGGACTGGAACATTTCGCGAATAATATCGCAACCGCCCACGAACTCGCCCTTGACGTAGAGCTGCGGAATCGTCGGCCAGTTGGAATAGTCCTTAATTCCCTGCCGGATTTCGTCATCGGCAAGGACGTTCACACCCTTGTAGTCCAGCCCCAGATAATGGAGAATCTGTACGACCTGACCCGAGAAACCACATTGCGGAAACTGCGGGGTGCCCTTCATGAAGAGAACCACGTCGTTCGTTTTCACTTCGTTGGCGATGAAATCGTGAACTCCGCTCATGTCATATCCTTTCACATGCGGTTTCAAGGACCGCTGCGCTGCGTCTGGTTCCTAGATAACAACGTCTCTGCCGGAATTCCAGCGGAATAGTGGGGAATGACGGGCGTTTTCATGCTCGGCAGCGCAGCGTGGCGCTGCCCGTCTGTCATCCCGTTTTCTTCTGCAGGCAGGGTGTGCCTCAATCCACCGGCGCAGAGGTCTGCAACGCCAAAGCATGCAGGACCCCGCCCATGTTGCCCTTCAATGCCTCGTAGACCATCTGGTGCTGCTGGACGCGGCTCTTGCCGCGAAACTGCTCTGCGACCACTTCGGCGGCATAATGGTCGCCGTCGCCGGCCAAATCGCGGATGGTGACCTTTGCACCCGGTATGCCGGCCTTGATCAGATCTTCGATTTCCCCCGGTCTCATCGGCATGACGTCTTCCTTGTTCTTGCGCGCAGACTCATTGCGGCCTTTTGTGGCAATAGAGTGCCCCAAACCGGGGCCATGGTCAAAGCCGGAACGGACGTTTCGGCCCGTCATTTTGGCTGGACAAGGCCGGCGGGAGCATGCGTCCCGCCTTCGAAGCCGTCGAGAGATACTGTCGGGGATCAGTTCATGAAGGACGGAAACCAGCTTTCATGGGCAATCGTCAGATCGGCCACGGGAATGTTGATGAGGTCATCTACGACGAGGCTCTCTCCGGAGACGGTCCCGAGGGGACGGAACGGCACGCCGGCGTTTTCCGCACTTGCCTGCACGAAATTCGCGAGGTCGGCTGGCACCGCAATGACATAGCGGGCCTGATCTTCTCCAAACAGCAGCGCATGGGCGGCACCGCGCTGATCGCGCAGGCTGATCTTCATACCCTTGCCCGAAGCCATCGCCATCTCCGCCACGCAGATCGCCAGCCCGCCGCTGGAAATGTCATGACAGGCGGTGACCTGATCGTTTCGTATGATCGAGCGGACGAAATCTCCGTTGCGCCGCTCCATGGCGAGGTCCACCTCCGGTGGCGGGCCGTCGTTGCTGCCGACGACGTCCCTCAGATACACCGAGGATCCGAGA
>JAEYTV010000198.1 GCA_023433855.1 Pseudomonadota bacterium
GCCTCGGGACCACGTCTTGCAAGCGCTAAAATGCTTGCAGAAGCAGTCGGATGCGTCGCGATGCTCGATCGTGACGAGAGCTTTGGACGGGCAGGGGCGAAGGAGCTCCGCGGGCGCGCCAGCTTCATCGATGCGGATGGTCGCAGCGGCGAGGCCGCCTCACAGGCGGCGGCCAGCGCCCCGCTGAAACAACAGTTTCCTGGGAGGAGACCGAAATGATGGATGGGCGAGCGGGTCATGTGGGAGACGCGTCGAGCGGCAGGCTCAGCCTGCATGTGCCAGAACCGGAGGTGCGGCCGGGCGGCCGGCCGGATTTCTCAAACGTCTCCATCCCGAAGGCGGGCAGCGTCCGCAGGCCGGAGGTGGACGCGGACCCGGAGACGATCCGCGATCTCGCCTTTTCGATCATCCGCGTCCTCAATCGGGAAGGTGAAGCCGTCGGCCCGTGGGCAGGGTCGCTGACAAGCGAGGAATTGCTGGAAGGGCTGAAGCACATGATGCTGCTCCGAACCTTCGACAGCCGGATGCTCATGGCGCAGCGGCAGGGAAAGACCTCCTTCTACATGCAGCATCTGGGAGAGGAGGCGGTCTCATGCGCCTTCCGCAAGGCACTGCTGCCCGGCGACATGAACTTCCCGACCTATCGGCAGGCCGGGCTGCTTATCGCCGGGGGATACCCCATGGTCGACATGATGAACCAGATCTATTCCAACGACGCCGATCCTCTGAAGGGGCGGCAGCTTCCTGTTCTCTATTCGGCGAAGGACTATGGTTTCTTCACGGTATCGGGCAACCTCGCTACCCAATATGTTCAGGCGGTCGGTTGGGCGATGGCCTCGGCGATCAAACAGGATACCAAGATTGCCGCGGCATGGATCGGCGATGGCTCCACCGCCGAATCGGATTTTCATGCGGCGCTGGTCTTTGCCTCGACCTATCGGGCTCCCGTCATCCTCAACGTCGTCAACAATCAATGGGCGATCTCCACTTTCCAGGGTATCGCTCGGGGGGGCTCCGGCACCTTCGCCGCGCGCGGGCTCGGCTTCGGACTGCCTTCCTTGCGGGTCGACGGCAACGATTATCTCGCTGTGCACGCGGCTGCCCGATGGGCGGCGGAGCGGGCGCGCCGCAACATAGGCCCGACGCTCATCGAATATGTGACCTATCGCGTCGGCGCCCATTCGACGTCTGATGATCCGTCCGCGTACCGGCCGAAAGAGGAGTCCGAGGCCTGGCCACTCGGGGATCCGGTAATCCGGCTGAAAAACCACCTCATCCGCGTGGGCGCCTGGAGCGAGGAACGTCACCGGCAGATGGAGGCCGAGATCCGAGATACGGTCGTTGCCGCCCAGAAGGAGGCAGAGCATCACGGCACCCTGCATTCCGGCGGGCGCCCATCGATGCGGGACATGTTCGAGGGGGTCTATGCCACCATGCCTCCTCATCTGAAGCGTCAGCGGCAGCAGGCGGGAGTGTGATCCATGGCGCGCATGACGATGATCGAGGCCATTCGCAGCGCGATCGACATATCCATGGATCGCGACGACGATGTGGTCGTCTACGGCGAGGACGTCGGTTATTTCGGCGGGGTTTTCAGATGTACTCAGGGCCTTCAGCAGAAATACGGCAGGACCCGCTGTTTCGACGCGCCGATCTCGGAAGCGGGGATCGTCGGGACTGCGATCGGCATGGCCGCCTATGGCCTGAAGCCGTGCATAGAAATCCAGTTCGCCGACTACATGTATCCGGCCTATGACCAACTGACACAGGAGGCGGCACGCCTTCGCTACCGCTCGAATGGCGAATTCACGTGTCCCATGGTCGTTCGCATGCCGACCGGAGGCGGTATCTTCGGCGGCCAGACCCACAGCCAGAGCCCGGAGGCGCTCTTCACCCATGTCTGTGGTCTGCAGGTGGTGGTGCCGTCCAATCCCTATGATGCAAAGGGACTGCTGATCGCCTCGATCGAAAACCCGGATCCGGTGATATTTCTCGAGCCGAAGCGGCTCTACAACGGTCCCTTCGACGGCCATCACGACAGGCCGGTGACCTCCTGGGCCAATCATCCCCTCGGAGAGGTGCCGTCCGACCACTACGCGATACCGCTGGGCGAAGCGGTCGTCCGGCGGGAAGGTTCGGCGGTCACGATGATCGCCTACGGCACGATGGTGCATGTGGCCGAAGCGACGGCCGAGGAAACGGGGATCGATGCGGAAGTCATCGATCTGCGGACTCTCCTGCCGCTCGACCTCGACACCATCGTGGCATCGGTCAGGAAGACGGGGCGCTGCATGGTCGTCCACGAGGCGACCCTCACGTCAGGCTTCGGAGCGGAGCTGGCGGCGCTCGTACAGGAGCACTGCTTCTACCATCTGGAAGCACCGGTCGCGCGGGTGGCGGGCTGGGATACGCCCTATCCGCATGCGCAAGAATGGGACTATTTTCCAGGTCCTGCCCGCATCGCGCAGGCCCTGCACGACGTGATGGAGGCCTGAGGTGGCAGAAAAGATCATCAAGCTGCCGGATGTAGGCGAAGGAGTGGCCGAAGCCGAGCTCGTCGAGTGGCACGTGAAGGTGGGAGACATCGTGCAGGAAGACATGGTGCTTGCCGCAGTCATGACGGGTAAGGCCACGGTCGAAATCCCGTCGCCGGTGGAAGGCGAGGTGACCTTCCGGCAGGGCGAAGTGGGGGACGTCATCGCAACCGGCACGGTCATCCTGAAAATCAGGACTTCGGGCGAAGAGGCTGACGCGGCCGAATCCGCTTCCGCCAGCCGCTCCCAGGACGTTCCGCCTTCCGGGCCGGAAGTCCCGCCACCGAAGACCGGCGGGGTGGTGCTCCACCGGGCACCGGCGGCAACTCCCGAACCTCGGCCTGAGGCGGCGGCATCGAAACACGCGGCGGCCCCGATCAGGAAGGGCGGCGGAGCTGCGCGCGCCGAAGGGGAAAGACCGCTCGCGACGCCGGCCGTTCGCCTGCGGGCGCGGGAGGCGGGGGTCGACCTGCGCCAGGTGCCCGGAACCGGGCCGGCGGGCCGTATCACCCACGAAGATTTCGACGCCTTTATCGCCCGCGACCAGAAACACGGAGACTCCCCTGGCCTGCAGCCGAACAATAC
>JAEYTV010000206.1 GCA_023433855.1 Pseudomonadota bacterium
TCGTGCCCTCCCGGGCCGAAATCGTGACTCTTGCCTCCGGAGAGGCTCTGGAGAGCCTGCATCATGGCGGCCTCGGGCCTGCTTGCGGGAGCCGCGAGCATGTCCGACGGAGGAGGAAGCGGCCGGCCCGCCTCGAGGGCCGCCATCATGTCATCGAGATGCGCGGCATACTGCCTTTTACTGTCTGCTGAGATGTCTGCGGGGAGCGCGGATACGGCGAAAAGCAACTGATAGGACGACGGAATGTCCTTCTTGATTTTCGCGGCTTCTTTTCCCGTGGTTTGATGGAGAAGCTTGACGAGCATCAACCGCTTGTCCTGCTCGTCGTTCGCCGCTCCAAGTTTAAGGTCCAGAGCAGAGATTGTTCGCGCATTCCTTTCGAGCAGGGTGTCGCGCGCAACTTGCAGACGCTGGCGCAGCTCATCGCGAAGCAGGGCAAGACTCCAGCGCCCGAAGACCAGGCTATAGCCTGCAATGACGAACATGGGCATCATCCCCATCTCCGCTGCGTAACGCAATCCGTAGGAGATCACGCCATTGATGGGCACCTGGTTTACGAGGCTGAGAATGAAGGCAATGATGAGCGCGACGACATTGCCTCCCTCCCCAAGCTTGCTCGCCGCACCTAGAAAAATGAACACGAAGGATACCGCGATCATGACCAGGATGCGCAGCATGACGGAGCTTACCGTCCATTGAAGGATTGGGATCATCAACACCACCAGGAGCGCGAAGCCCAGAATTGCAGCCGACGCCACAAGGGTATTTTCCGCCCCGTCGGCCTTCATCAGATACATCACCAGGTAACAGCTCAGCGCCGATTCAGGGATGTGAAACATCATTGCGATGCCGGCGACGAGTGCAGCCACGACTGCAACACCGAGGGAGGTCGCCATCCGTCCTTCGAAGGGCAAAAGATCCGCCAGTGTTTCCCGCACGGCATCCCGGAGTGTCGGTCTAGCAGCTTTTGCCATTGGTCACCGTCACGACTGCGGACGCGCCCGCACGTGCAAGATCTTCCGGTGGGTCGATCAACTTCACCCTGACAGGGAAGCGCTGTGCGATCCGGACCCAATCGAGGTTCTTTGGAACATAGGGCAGGTTGCGCGGTATATTGAGCACCTCCTCTGAAGATACACCCCAGCCGATACCCTCAACCTCCCCTCTTACGACAACAGAGCTGTCGGCCAGAATCCGCACATCCGCGCAGTCACCCTTCTGGATGTTCTTGAGTTCCGTTTCAGGAAATGTTGCGGAAGCGTACCAGCTCGACGTGTCGATAAGGGTGAACATTGACTGGCCGGGCGCGACGATCTGGCCCGTCCCATAAAGCAGACCCACGATCCGGCCCTCATGGGGTGAGCGGACCACGCTATTGTCGAGATTATGCTGCGCCAGAGCGAGAGCCGCCTGCCGTGCACGTACCACCGCCTCGGCGCCTTCAACCGTCCCCACAAGTGTCTTCGCCGCGTCAGCCTGCTTGACCGCTTGGCTCAAGCTGATCTTGGCATCGTCGCGCAGGGTCTTCGCATCTTCCACCTGCTGGCGCGTCACATACCCCTTGGGGCTCAACGCTTGAAGGCGTTTAAGTGTTGCTTCTGCCAGAGCAAGGTTCGCCTCGGCCCGGGCAATCTGCTGATTGGCAATTCCTGCGTTTTCCGCCTCCGCCTTGATCGCCCGCCGGCGACTTTCCAGTTCGGCCTCCGCGATGGCCAGATCCGCAGCCGTTTGCTCGACGAGAAGCTGAAGTGGTTTGGGATCAACCGAAAAGAGGATATCGCCCTTATGAACCAGCTGGTTTTCCTCCACATTGATGGAGATGACCCTTCCGGCGACGCCCGCCGATACATTGACGATATTAGCTCCGATCACTGCGTCTTCCGAAAGCGGGTTCTGGCGTGCCTTGCCCAGATACAGCCACAGCATGGAGAACGCGGCGACGACGAGGACCGCGGTGAGGAGAACGCCGACGACGCTGTATCCTCTCCTGCTGTACGCATTGCTTTCCATTTTACCGGCCGTACACAAACAACAAGACAGCGCAGGCGATCGTAACGACGATTGCAGTGTAGGCTGTCAGGCGGAACGGCAGGATGTCGTCGATGCCGACCCAGATGAAGACGACGCGAAGGAGGAGGGTCGTGACGACCGCAACCAGCAGGCATAACATCCATGACGGGAAGTACGCCCCAAACAGGTAGAATGACGGGCCTGACACGCACCGGGTCTCCGCGATGGATTGCGGTCGCCCAGGCTTGGGGTGCTCAGACGGGTGACCGCAAAGATACTTCACACGTGCGCCGTCAGTCCTGTCAGGTTAACTGACGCGACCGGTACGGCACCTGGGGACCGGCGCCGCCAGGCTTTCTTCTCGTCGGGAAGTGACACGCCTTTCGATGACCTTCTCGGCTAAACCGCACGGCATGTCGGCAGCACGGACCGCGCCACATGAGCTTGCACGGTAGCTTACTCCCCTCGCGCCTTTCGATACGTGATCAGGATCAATTCCGTCTCATCAATCGGAGATCTTACCGCTCTCTGATAGAACGCGAGGCGCTGGCGCCATGAGCCTTGAGCCTTGAGCCTTGAGCCGGAGGAACGGATAGAAGGGCGGGGCATCAGCTTCGATGTATCTGCGCCTGAACAGTTACGGCCTATGAAATGGTGATAGCAGTAGCCCTCGTTTGCGCCCTCTCAAGTCAATTGCTCACGATCAATTACACTCGCGATACGCTCCGCTATCGTGCACCTGCGTGGGCAAGTCTGCTCGAGCCAACACCCCATTTGTCTTCGCTCGGCGTCTCGCAAGTCCATGGCACGACTGGGATATAACTGCGCCACCTGGCGCGAGCTGACGCATTTGCCACCTAAATCCTGGAGATTACAATGAGAACCCCCACATTCTTCTTCGCACTCTCGGTATCAGCC
>JAEYTV010000225.1 GCA_023433855.1 Pseudomonadota bacterium
GATGGGGGCCGTCTGGAGGAGATCGCCGAGGAGATGCGCGACCGGGTGATCGCCCTTTCGGAACCGCTGCAGAGTGGTGACGCGAGTAACGACGGGGCAATCCGCGAAGAAATTGCGGTGATCGCTGGCAACATGGTCGCGCTCACCGCTGCCATCGAAGGCCCCTCCTCGCCAATCCGGGCAATGTTATCGGGAAAGGCAGCCGGTGACGGCAAGCGCGAGAGCCTGGCGGCAAGATCGAAAAAGGTGCTGGCATCGTTTGAAGAGGAGGCCGGGTGATATAGCGCCCGATGATTGGTTCCCCGCCAGTCTCACAGCCTCCCGTTGATCACTGCGATCTGGTATAGCGCGATGCCCGTCGCCGTCGCAGCGTTCAGGCTGTCAAGGGCGGGAGACTGTGCTATGCGGGCTGTACGGATGCTTTGTAGAATGTCCTTCGGCAGCCCCTCGCCTTCCGCTCCTGTTATCAGAGCTGTCCGGGACGCGGCCGGGATGTGGCGGATTTCCACCTCGCCGCCGGGTGAAAGCCCCCATACGGCAAATCCGCCTGCTGCCAGCAGAGACAGAATTCCGGGTATCGTGCCGTCTCTCGCATAGGGCACGGAAAGCACCGAGCCGACAGACACCCGCAGAGCCTTACGGTAGAGCGGATCACAGCAGGTGGAATCAAGCAGCACCGCGTCTGCGCCGAACGCCGCAGCATTCCGGAAGATCGATCCGACATTGTCGTGGTTTGAGATGCCGAATGCAGCAACCACCAGCGCGCGCGGGGGCAGCCGCCGGATCAGCTCGGCGACATCCGTTTCATGCTTGCGCCGCCCAAGTGCCAGTACCCCGCGATGCAGGTGGAAACCTGCGATTTTGTCGAGGACCTGGCTTGAGGCGACATACACCGGCACGTCGGCCGGAAAGCTTGCCAGGATCTCGGCCACCCCGCCGACGCGGTTTTCAAGAAGAAGTATCTTCTCGGCCGCGAAGTCTCCGCCCGCCCGATGTGAATTCAAGAGCATCCTGAGAACGACGGTACCTTCGGCGATGAAGCGCCCTCCCCCTCGCGTGAGGTCCCGCTCCCGGATCGACCGGAACTCGGCGATCCGCGGATCCTCCGCGTCATCGATGCGGATCGGCTCCCTCACCGCGGAGTGCCGACAGTCACATCGGCGACAATCCTTCCGGCAGAAAGATCGAAGATGAACACCTTCTGACCACCATCAAGCAAGCCGTAGAACAGGATCTGGCTGCCGGAAAGCGAGACCGACTGGACCGAGAAGCCGGTAGGCAGCTCGACTGTGGCGGCAAGCGGCACACCCGCCGGTACGGAGAATCCGGCGTTCGACGCCACCGGAGCGGGGGCATCGGGTCTCTGATAGACCTTGTAGACAACCGCCGCGAGGACAGCCATAAAGCACACAAACAGGATCCCGCCCGAAACGAGCTGCAGGAGCACCATCTTCCGGCGGATTCTCTCCATTGCCGGATCAAGCGGCTCTTCCTGTTCCTCGATATCGGGTTGGGGCATGGGGGCGTCCTTGTATGGATTTGCGATCGGAACGACTGATGAACGATCCCTTTAACCAGATAGAGCCCTCGAGGAAAGTCCTCACAGCCGCCGAGGGGGCGGAAGGTCGGCTCGACGCCTGGTTAACGGCGGTGCTGGAGGGCGAGTTCTCCAGGAGCCGCATCAAACAGTTGATCGAGCAAGGCGCCGTGACGCTGAACGGCCGGCCGGTCACGGAGCCGAAGAAGAAGATTGTGGCCGGGGACGCCGTCGAGATCGCCCTTCCCGAGCCGGAGGACCCATTGCCAAGGGGCGAGGACATCCCGCTCGAGGTGCTCTTCGAGGACAACGACCTGATCGTCATCGCCAAACCGGCCGGCCTCGTCGTCCATCCGGGCGCGGGCAACTGGACCGGGACGCTGGTGAATGCCCTCATCCATCACTGCGGCGACAGTCTTTCCGGCATCGGCGGTGTTCGGCGGCCGGGCATCGTCCACCGCCTGGACAAGGACACCAGTGGCGTGATGGTGGTCGCCAAAAACGACATGACGCATCGCCACCTCGCCGACCAGTTCGCAGATCACGGCAGGTCGGGACCGCTGGAACGCGCCTATCAGGCAGTGGTGTGGGGCCGGCCGAACGGACTGCGCGGCACCATTGATGCTCCGCTCGGCCGCTCCAGCTCCGATCGCACCAAGAGGGCCGTCAAGCGCGAAGACAGCGATGACGCGCGTGAAGCGGTCACCCACTACGAGGTGGTCGAGCGCTTCCATGAGCGCCCGGATTCCACCGCGCTGGCATCGCTGATCGAGTGCCGCCTTGAAACCGGCCGCACCCACCAGATTCGCGTCCACATGGCCCATATCGGACATCCACTCATCGGCGATCCGGAATATGCAGGCGGCTTCAGGACGAAGGCCAATCGTCTGCCGGAGCCTGCGCGAAGCGTCGCCGGCCATTTCCCACGCCAGGCTCTGCACGCCTATCTTCTGGCCTTCGAGCATCCGCGAACTGGCGAGACAATGGAGTTCGAGGCTCCTCTGCCGCCCGACATGGAAAAGCTCCTGGAGGCGCTCCGGGCCTAAGGCGGCCAACGCCTACGGGTGCAGGCACCCGATAGGGCACGTGAGCCAAGCGCGGGGGAATGCCTGATCGATGCCCCTGCCTCGAGGCGATTCTCGTCGAGCCACCCGGCATTCGAACATCCGAGCACGACCAGATGGCGGGGCGGCTTGCCAACAGCGGATGCAGATGCGCATTGCTGCGCAGTGGACGCTTGCAACGCAATATTATAGTATATCCCGATAGCAATACTTCAAATCAAAACAAAAGGCAAGAATACATCAGTTAATATACCGCTGCCATACATTGGTCAACAATCGTGACAAGAAAGGCACAAAAGGATGAACTCCATCATGCGAAAGTTCATCTTTGATGATCTGATGACTGTGGAAGGGTACATAGATCCTCCCGACGCATTGGTCTTCCACGCGCTTCTCAGCGCCCAGACCCGGGACAGGCTGATCGGCGGAATAGCCGAAATCGGCGTTTTCTACGGACGAACATATTTCCTTTTTCGCAAGATCGGCGGCGACAGTGAAAAGATCCTGGCCATAGATCTTTTCGAACTTAACCAGGACATGGGCGAGAACGCCACACAGTATGGC
>JAEYTV010000246.1 GCA_023433855.1 Pseudomonadota bacterium
GATCAGTGCTCTGGCCTGGCTGGCGGAACAGCCGCCGCTTGTCCCGCGCGCCGATCACCTCTTCGACATCGTCACCAGCGCGATCCTGACAGGCGGCAAGGAAGGTTCAGGGTGAGCGGGGCTCAATCCGTCCGCGGGCGAAGCCGGCTCTTGGCAGCGGAGCGAATCCTCCGCTCGAGAGGATGGGCGTCAGTCGAAACGTTCGAGGAAGAGCGAGACGGTTTTCAGACACAACGCCTGTTCCTCCACATGCGGCATGTGGCTCGAGTGTTCGAAAAGAACCCATTCGCAGTTCTTGACGTTGTCGACATAAGGCTGGACCACCAGGGGGGTGGCCTCGTCATGCTTGCCGGAGATGAGGAGCGTAGGGGCCTCGATGAGGTGCAGGCGGTCCTCGATCGTCCAGTCCTTCATCGTGCCTATGACGTGGAACTCCGTGGGGCCGTTCATGTGGCGATAGACGGTATTATCCTCGTCCATGATGGCAAAGGTGCGGGCGACCTCCGGGGGCCAGGGAGTGACGCGGCAGACGTGCCGGTCATAGAAGACACGCGAGGCGGCGATGTATTCCGCATCCGCAATCGTGCCCGCCTCCTCGTGACGCAGCAGCACATCCTGTACCCCGCGCGGAAGCTCCGTGCGCAAGCGATTGGCTTCCGCAACCCAAGTCCGCATGTTTGCCGGCGAATTGGCGATGACCAGCGCCCTCAATCCTTTGCGTCGGCGCACCGCGTGCTCCGCACCAAGCATGCCGCCCCAGGATTGGCCCAGAAAAGCATAACGATCCTTGATACCAAGATGAGCGAGCAACGCATCCAGTTCTTCAAGGAAAAGGCTTGGCGTCCAGAAATCTGCGCCTTTTTCCGGCAGGCGGGTGGATTTTCCGTTGCCCAACTGATCGTAATGGATGACGGCGCGGCCGTCGATTTCGGTTATGCCCTTGAAGCTGTCGACATAGTCATGGGTGCAGCCGGGCCCGCCGTGGGCGACGACCAGCGGGAGCTTGTCGCTGTCGAGCGATCCGGTGATGCGGTACCAGGTTCGATACTCCCGAAATGGCAGGAATCCTTCCTTCGGCTCAATTGCGGGCATGCGCATCTCCATCTCGCGGCGGGCAATGGAGAAAGCATAACCTTGCCTGACGAACTGCAGCAGCTATCACAAGTTATAGGATGGATGGTCGTCGAGAAGCCGATAATGCGTGGCGCGCACAACCGCCTGGGTGCGGTTCCTGGCGCCGAGTTTCTTGCCGGCTGCATTGAGATGCATGACAACCGTCGGCACGGAGCGATCGATGATGCGGGAGATCTCCTTGGCCGACAGACCTTCGGCCGCATAGCGAAGGCATTCCCGTTCGCGCTCCGTCAGCTTGGCCGCGCTGGCACGAAATGCCTGCGCATCGAAAAGTGAATACGCCGTCTCGTGGAAGACGTGGGCAAGAAGATTGAAATCGGCGATGTACCTGAGGGCATGTCGTGCAAAATCCTCGTCCCCGCCGAACCGCACGCCGGTGACTGTTGCATAGTCCCCGCGCGGCATGTGAACGGGAACGGTCACGCCGGTCGACATGTCGCGCTCGTTCAAATAGCGCGCCACGGGGGCGGTTGCCTCGTTCATGAATTGCCGGATCAACGTGTCGGCATCCGTATCGTAGTTCCAGAAGAACGGCGCCGACGTCCTTAGTGCCACCTGTTGCACCGGGTCGATGCGGAAGTAGCCGCGGTCGAACCAGTAATCGGGCATATCCTCTGAGATGTTGCGCAGCTTCAGGAGCGACGGGATCATGATGCTGCCGTCCAGATCGTAGGGCACGGGCGTGTAGTCGTAGATCAGCGCTTCAAACCCCATCGTCTTCATTGCATCGAAGATCTGATCGATACGGCCATCGAGCGTCTCCCGTTCGATGAACTGTCGTCTGATGGCTCCAATTTCGTCGATCATCTCCGGCCCTGCAGCACGCTGTCCTCAGGCAATCCTATCAGTTTTGATAGCTGGTGCCCAATCCGTTTTGAGCTAAAACTGACCATGCTTAAAGTTTGAGCAAGTAAGGTAAAACGGGGTGCTGGATGTGGCGTGAGCTCGAACCGGATGCGCGGCAGGAAGTGGATGTCGATGGTTATCGCATCGTGACATACAGCTTCGGGGACGGACCGGAGACAGTCTTCTGCCTGAACGGTGGTCCCGGGCTTCCTTGTGACTACCTGCGCGAGGCTCATTCCTGCTTGATCGACAAGGGCTACCGCGTTGTGTCTTTCGACCAGCTCGGAACCGGAGCCTCTGACCGCCCTACAGATACGTCGCTATGGACGATCGGTCGCTATGTCGAGGAGACGGAGGTGGTCCGCAGGGTTCTGGGCCTCGGCAAGGTGCACATGCTGGGCCATTCCTGGGGCGGTTGGCTGGCGATCGACTATGCGCTCACCTATCCGCAGCACCTCCGCACTCTGATCCTGGAAGACACTGTCGCCGACATGCCGCACCTGGTCTCGGAGCTCGAGCGTCTGCGGGCCGCGCTGGGGCCCGAGACCGTGGCCATGATGCAGAAGCACGAGGCGCAGGGCACCTACGACCATCCTGAATATCTGGCCGCAGTCACTATCCTCAATTATCGGCATGTCTGCCGACTGCCCGAGTGGCCCGCCCCTGTCCAACGCTCGCTGAGCGACTGGAATATGGGGCCGTACGGGACGATGCAGGGCCCGAACGAGTTCCTTTATACAGGCAATCTGAAGGACTGGAATCGCATTCCGGACTTGCCGGGGATGACCGTACCAACGCTGATCACCTGTGGTGAGCATGACGAGCTCACGCCGGCCTGCGCGCTAAGGATGAAGCTTGCTATACCGAACGCGGAGCTCAAGGTGTTTGCCAACGCCAGCCACATGCCGTTCTACGAAAATCCGTCCGAATATTATCCCGTGCTTCTCGATTTTCTGGTTCGCAACAGGTCGAGCTGATGCATCATCCGAAGCATATGCATAATGCACGACGGAGGCGGCACGATCGCCATGCATCGTTATAAGTTCGTTCTTGTCCGCCCGCTTCAGTTGCTGCCGGTTGTTGTCGGCATCAGCATCATCACTTTCATTCTGGTGAGGTTGATTCCCGGCGATCCTGCCCGCGTGCTCCTCGGGACCCGTGCGACCCCGACAGCGATCGCCAATATCCGCGCCCAGTATGGACTGGATGAGCCGATCTGGCTCCAGTACCTTTATTTCCTCAAGAACCTGTCGGACGGCGAAATGGGCAGATCGATCCTTTACAAGATCGACGTCCTCAAGCTGATTGCCGCGCGAATAGAGCCGACGCTCGCGCTCGTTGTCACAAGCGTCCTGCTTTCCGTCGCCATTGCTATCCCGATGTCGGCGGTCGCGGCACGCAACGCCGGCAAGAGCGCCGACCATGCGGTGCGCATCATCTCGACCTTCGGCATCGGCTTCCCACCGTTCTGGCTCGGCTTGATGCTGATCATCCTGTTCAGCGTCAAGCTCGATCTTCTCCCGGTGTCAGGATATGGATCAACGGTCGGTGAAAAGCTGTCCCATCTTGTCCTGCCGAGCCTCACCATCGCCTTGTCGCTTTCGACGGTTCTGACCCGTAGCCTGAGGGCCGCGATGATCGAGGCGCTGAAATCCGATGTCGCGACGGCGGCGCGCCCC
>JAEYTV010000261.1 GCA_023433855.1 Pseudomonadota bacterium
GGCCTGATCCCGGAGGGCGCCACACCCTTCAAGGGCTAGATGATTGAAGAGATCAAGGTCACCTTCGATGTGGAAGGTGCGTATGCGATCAAGTGCGCGCCGCATGTCGGCATGGGAATGATCGGTCTGGTCGTTGTGGGTGACGCACCGGCCAATCTTGACGCGATCAAGGCAGCCAAGCTGCCGAAGAAAGCCCGCGAACGCCTCGATGCCGACATCGCTGCAGCCGGCGTTTGAGCCAGAACATCGTGAGGAGCCGGTCTTGAGGCCGCTCCTCATTTTCCGTTGCACGCACGCTGGCTTGCAGATCCACTCCTGGTTCTGCCACCGTGATGTCACACGGGGTGCGCTGCAGCAGCAAACGCAAGCAGAGCGGCGGGCACACGGACGCTTTCTTCCCGCGCAGGTGGAATGAGGTTGCATGAGTATCGGCGACCCGTCAGGGCACGTTCAGCACTCGATCCGGCTATACGTCCGTCGGCCTGATTGTGTCGACGGGGACCGTCCCTTGCAGGACGCCCCGCTTTAGATCGCGGCGATCCCGTTCGATTTCTACGACGGTATAAGCCTTCTCGTCACGGAAGATGCTTGCATTTCGCGTCGTCACGTCCTCCGCGGGAAGGGAATCGATCTCCGAGAAATCGAGTTCCCGTCCCGCCGCGACGATGCGAGCGTCGCCTGCGGTGCGGGCCGCCACTACAACATCCGTCAACGCCGGGCCATTCTGCCAGCGCGCGTCGTTCGGCGGCGCTATCGGAATCAGCCGATAGACGTTGAGCATTTCCCCTTCTTCGGTAGCCGAGGAAATCACTTCCGCGTCCGCGAGTTGCGCCTTGCTCTCGAGCGACTTGCCGAATCGCTTCGGATTCACCCCGTTGTTCCGGTCCTGTCCCTCGTCGTCTTGCTTTGCATTCGACATCGTCGTCCTCATCACGCTTAGCTGGGGCAAACGAGCAAGGCCGAGCATCGTTCCTTGCCGAAAACAACGTGATTGTTACGCGACGCCAGTACTTGATTGCTCAGCCAGCTTTGCTGCACGCCGAGGTCGTTGCGCCGGCGGCCTGTTACTGCAGCGAGCCGGCTCTGGACGGTGTTGTCGATTTCCGAGGTTGCCCCGCGTCGACCGGCACGATGTCGACAACGTCTGTAAGCAAAAACTGTCTGGGGATCCCGCAAATGGTGGCGTAAAGCACCCGGTCGATGATTTTCAACGTTTCGGACACAAAGGTCCGCTGATCGCCCTTATCGAGCACCGATACAACAAACATGTTGATCCCCACGAAGGTCAAGACGCGTGGTTCATTCGCGCGCAAAGACCTTATCCCAGCGTGGTTAACAACTTCTGACCAACGCTGCCATTGCGTGGCTCGATGGTGGCCACGACTCTGACGAGGGATCCCGCCCTCCGACAATGGTGCTGCAAGCCATACGATCTCTGTCCTGTCCGATCGACAACGCGGGCAAGTTGCCTCCCATGGGCGCGCTGGCCGCGGCGTTGACAGACAAGGACCTTCCTGTATTCTGTTATTAAAGCCGATATAACATAATAGTGGAACAAAGCTGGGAGACATCGATGAAAATGAAATTCGCCTTCCTTGTGGCGACTGCACTTGTTGCCGCTCCGACCCTTTCCGTGGCTCAGGAGAAAGGCGGCGTTATCAACGTCGCGACAGTTGGTGAGCCGCCGACACTGGATCCGATGACGTCGACTGCAGACCTGGTCGGCATCGTTACACAGCACATCTTCGAGACGCTCTACACGTTCGACAAGAAGTGGAATGTGACACCGTTGCTGGCCGAAAGCCTTCCGGAAGTCTCAGCCGACGGCAAGAGCTACACGATCAAGCTGCGCGAGGGGATCAAGTTCCATGACGGCAGCGATATGGCGTCGGACGATGTTGTCGCTTCACTCGATCGCTGGATCAAGCTCGCTTCGCGCGGAAAGCAGGCGGCGGGCTTTATCGAGTCCGTGACCGCGACCGACCCCTCGACCGTGACCATAATGCTGAAGCAGCCTTACGCGCCGCTTGCCTCGCTGCTTGCGTTCAACAATTCCGCAGCGATCATCATCCCGGCCGAAAAGCAGGCCGACACGATGACGGAGTTCGTGGGGACCGGTCCTTATATGCTGAAGGAGCGGAAGGCCGACCAGTATATCCAGCTTGCCCGGTTCCCAGACTACAAGGCGCGGCCGGGTGAAAGCGACGGATATGGCGGCGCCCGGCACCAGTATCTCGATGAAATCCGTTTCGTTCCGGTTCCGGACGCCAATACGCGGGTCGAAGCCGCAGTCTCTGGCCAATACGATTACATCGACTCGCTGCCGGTCGAATCCTTCGACAAGCTGAAGGGATCTTCAGCCACCCAGCCCATGGTGCTGAAGCCCTTCGGCTATCCGGTCTTCGTCTTCAATACCGCCGAAGGCAGCGCCAAGGACGTGGCGGTCCGCAAGGCAATCCGCCAAGCTCTCAGCATGGAAGACATGCTTGCCGCCGCGTTCGGCAGTCCCGACTTCTATGCGCTGAACGGCAATATCTATCCGGAAACCTTCGTATGGAGCACGGATGCGGGAGTGGAAGGCAACTACAACATTGCCGATCCGGAAGGCGCAGCCGAGGCGGCAAAAGCGGCAGGATATGACGGGAAACCGATCCGTATACTGACAAGCCGCCAATATGAGTTCCACTACAAGATGGCACAGGTCGCGGCCGAATACCTGAAGTTGGCAGGCTTCACGGTGGACATGCAGGTCGTCGACTGGGCAACGCTGACGCAACGTCGCGCCGACAAGGCTCTATGGGATATCTACATCACCCACAGCCCCTTCCTGCCGGAGCCGGCGCTGATCGGCTCGCTTTCCCCAAGTTCCCCCGGCTGGTGGGATACTCCGGCACGCAAGGCGACGGTTGATGCGTTTTCGGCTGAGCCTGACCCGGAAAAGCGAGTGAAGCTGTGGGCCGATGTCCAGAAGGCTATGTACGACGAGATACCTTACCTCAAGATCGGCGACTTCAACGCGGTGTCGGCGAAGTCGGTAAGGCTTGATGGCGTCGAGCCGGCCCCGTGGCCCTATTTCTGGAATGCGTCGATCAAGAAGTGATCCCTGCAGCCCTTCGCGGATGAGGAAGGGCGGACGACAGCTCTGCCCCATTCCCCGAAAATGGGGATGGGGCGAATGACCGCCGTTTCACTCGAATAGCTTACGCAATCGCAGACGGGATCGTATCCCATGGTACGTTACATCTTCCAGCGCCTGGCCGGCATGATCGTCGTGATGTTTCTCGTCGTGACGATCGTCTTCGTGATCGTTCGCGTCACGCCTGGCGACCCCGCGGCGGTAATGCTCGGTCCGGATGCAACCCCGCAGGACGTTGCGGAACTGCGCAGCCGGCTGGGCCTCGATCAATCGATCTTCGTGCAATACGTCTTCTATATCGGGCAGCTCCTGAAGGGCGACCTCGGGCAGTCGATCTTTCTCAATCTACCGGTGACCTCGGCACTGCTCGACCGCGCCGAGCCAACCTTCTTCCTGACACTCTTTTCTCTGGCGATCGCCAGCGTCATCGCCCTGCCGATCGGCATCTATGCCGCCTATCGCCGCGGCTCCTTCATCGACCAGGCCTCGACAACCATCGCCATGCTGGCGGCGAGCATCCCGAGCTTCTGGCTTGGGCTGATCCTGATGCAGTTCTTCGCGGTCCGGTTCAACATCTTCCCCGTTTCGGGCTATGGGGGTCCGGGCGCGAGTTTCGCCACGCGCATGTATCACCTGACGCTCCCGGCCTTTGCGCTCGGGCTCGTGTCCTCTGCTCTCATCCTGCGCTTCACGCGCGCGTCGATGCTCGACGTACTGGGCGACGATTACGTCCGCACCGCCCGTGCCAAAGGTCTGATCGAGCGCAAGGTCGTCCTCAAGCATGCATTGAAGAACGCCCTGATCCCAATTCTCACGGTGCTTGGCCTTACGGCGGCTGTCCTGATCTCCGGCGCAGTGGTAACGGAAACCGTGTTCGGTCTGCCGGGAGTGGGCAATCTGGTGGTATCTGCGGTGCTTCGACGGGACTACCCCGTCATCCAAGGCGCGCTGCTGATCATCGCCGGCCTGTACGTACTCATCAATTTCGCGATCGACATGCTCTACCTGCTTGTCGACCCCCGCGTGCGCTACTGACGGGGGCCTTGATGACAGATATCGCAACCGCTACCCCGAAGCCGACTGCGAGCGAGCGGAGCAGGTTCTTCCGTCGCCTGCTCAGGCGCAAGACCGTCGCCGCGGGACTGATCGTCCTGACGATATTCGTCCTGCTGGCCGTGCTGGCACCGTGGATCGCCCCCTATTCGCCGTCGAAACTGTCGATCGTGAACCGCCTCAAGCCGCCAAGCGAGGTGTTCTGGTTCGGCACCGACGAATTCGGCCGGGACGTCTTCTCCCGCACCATCTATGCCGGGCGGCTTTCGCTGCTGGTGGGGGCCGCGGTTGTTTCGCTTTCCGCGTTGGTCGGGGTAACCATGGGACTGCTGGCCGGATTCTTCCAGCGGCTCGATACCCCGATCGCCAGGCTGATCGATGCAATGATGGCGTTTCCGGATATCCTGCTGGCGATCGCGCTGGTCGCCGCGCTCGGCCCGTCGCTGACGACCGTCATCATCGCGTTGTCCATCGTTTATTCGCCGCGTCTTGCCCGTATCGTCCGGGCCTCGACGCTGGTCATTCGCGAACTGCCATATGTGGAGGCGGCAAAAGCGCTCGGCATTTCCACCTTCCACATCATGACCCGTCACGTGCTGCGCAACCTCCTGTCACCGATTCTGGTGCAGGGCACCTTCCTGTTTGCCAGCGCCATGCTTGCCGAAGCTGGCCTCTCCTTCCTCGGCCTCGGGGTCAGCCCGGAGATCCCGACCTGGGGGACTATGATCGCCGCCGGCCGTCAGTATATCGGGCAGGCCGACAGGATGACCAATTTTCCCGGCTTCGCCATCATTCTCTCCGTGCTGTCGCTGCAGATGGTCGGCGACGGGCTCAGGGACATGCTTGATCCCAGACTTCGAAAGGACCTTTGAATGACCGGTGAAAAAGCGGCAAAGCCGCTCCTCCTCACCAACGTGAAGCCGATGGCATTCGGTGCCAATTCGACCGATGCTGCCACTGACATCCTCGTCGGTGCCGATGGCAGGGTTGCCGCGATCGGCCAACAGCCCGTCGTGCCTGCCGACGTGGAGCGCATCGACTGCAAGGGCGCCTGGATCTCTCCCGGCTGGGTCGACCTGCATGTCCATATCTGGCACGGCGGCACGGATATCTCCATCCGTCCCTCGGAATGCGGCGCCGAGCGCGGGGTCACCACCCTGGTTGACGCGGGGTCCGCTGGCGAGGCCAATTTCCACGGCTTCCGCGAATATATCATCGAGCCGTCGCGGGAGCGCATCAAGGCCTTCCTCAACCTCGGTTCGATCGGTCTCGTCGCCTGCAACCGCGTCGCCGAATTGCGCGACATCAGAGACATCGACCTCGACCGCATCCTCGAATGCTATGCGGAAAACAAGGAGCATATCGTCGGCATCAAGGTGCGGGCGAGCCACGTGATCACCGGCTCCTGGGGCGTCACTCCCGTCAAGCTCGGAAAGAAGATCGCCAAGATTCTCAAGGTGCCGATGATGGTGCATGTCGGCGAACCGCCGGCACTGTACGACGAAGTACTCGAAATCCTCGGGCCCGGCGATGTCGTCACCCACTGCTTCAACGGCAAGGCCGGCTCTTCCATCATGGAAGGCGAGGATCTCTTCAACCTCGCCGAACGCTGCGCCTCCGAAGGCATACGCCTCGATATCGGGCACGGTGGCGCCTCCTTCTCCTTCAAGGTTGCGGAAGCGGCGATCGCCCGCGGCCTGCTGCCGCATTCGATCTCTACGGACCTGCACGGGCATTCGATGAACTTTCCGGTGTGGGACCTTGCGACCACCATGTCCAAGCTGCTTTCGGTCGGCATGCCCTTCGACAAGGTCGTCAATGCCGTCACTCACGCGCCGGCGGAGGTCATCAGGCTGCCGATGGAAAATCGCCTTTCGATCGGTGCACGGGCGGATTTCACGATCTTCGACCTCGTGGATGCCGACCTGGAGGCCACCGATTCCAACGGCGATGTCTCGCGCCTCCAGAAGCTGTTCGAGCCGCGTTATGCGGTTATCGGATCGGAGGCGATCACCGCGAGCCGCTACGTTCCGCGCGCGCGCCGACTCGTCCGCCATAGCCACGGTCTTTCGTGGCGGTGAGCGGCACATTCTCAAATCAGGCATGACAGGAGTTTACGTGAACACGTCTCCAGCAAAGGCCGGTCCGGGCCTGCAACCCCTGGCACCGAGCCCGTACGAGCGCCTCGCGGCGCTTGGGATCACGCTGCCCCCCGCGCCGCCGCCAATCGCCAATTTCGTGACGCATGTGCGTGAAGGCAATATCCTCTATCTGTCCGGGCAGGGGCCGCGCGAAGTCGACGGCCATCTTCATTCCGGCAAGGTGGGTGGCGACGTCACGGTCGACCGGGCCTACCAGCATGCGCGGCTGACGGGTATCAACCTGCTGGCCGTCATGCACGAGGCGATCGGCGACCTGTCGCGGATAAAGCGCGTGGTGAAGCTGCTCGGCATGGTCAACGCCGTGCCGCATTTCGAGGATCATCCGAGCGTCATCAACGGATGTTCGGACCTTTTCGTCGAAGTGTTCGGAGAAGCCGGTCAGCACGCCCGCTCGGCGGTCGGCTTCGGCTCGCTGCCCGGCAACATCACCGTCGAGATCGAAGCGATCGTCTCGCTGAACGACTAGGGGGTATCAGGTCAGTGGTTGCGCCAACCCATCAGCTTCTCGATCCGCTGAGCGCTCGCGCGCACGTGCTCCGCGTAGCGGGTTTCGTCAGAAACCACCTTCTGTTCCGGCAGCACGATGGAAATCGTCGCGACGCACGCACCGCTGCTGTCGCAGACAGGGGAGGCGATGCAGGCGACGGCATAGTCGGATTCCGCGACCTGGATCGACAGCCGTTCTTCGAAGGCCTTTCCGGCTGCGCGGGAGAGGGTGCGGGCGTCGATTTCGGCACGGCCTGTGGGGGAGGTGCGGGCGCAGCGTTTGAAGAGTTCGATTCGCTCGACCTCCGGCAGGTGCCCGACGAGAAGCCGGCCGGAGGCCGTCCAGTTCAGCGGCACGCGGGTGCCGACGCGGGACGCGACCTGATAGTGGCTTGGCCCGTCCGCCATGGCAAGAACGAGCATATAGTCGCCGTCGCGGCCGCAGAGTTGCACAGTCTCGCCAGCCTGACGGCAAAGGTCATGCATCTCACGGGTCGCGACGCTCATGAAATCGAGCGATCGCGCATAAGCGAGCCCATAATGGTAAAGCCGCGCGCCGAGCCAGATCGAACCGGCGGCATCGCGGGCCAGCATGTTCTTTTCCACGAGGTCGTCGATGATCACATAGACGGTGGAAAGCGGGGCCTTGACCGCCTTGGCGATGGCATAGGCCCCAGCGGGCGAGCCGGTTTCGTAGAGATAGTCGATGACCTGCAGCGCGCGGTCGATGCCGCTGACACGCGAGCGGCGCGCGCTCTTGATTTCGGCTTCGTCGGTGGCGGCCGGCGGCTGCGACAAAGCTGCGGGTGAAGTCTTGGCGTTCAATCCAACGCTCCTCGTGTGATTTTTGGAGCTTATTACATTACTATGGCATAGCTGTCGACGGAAAGCACAGCGGCCCTTCCAGGAGAGACGGAATGTCCGACGACATACGAAATAAAATCGGTCTGCGCCCGGTCATCAACGTGTCCGGTACGATGACCAGCCTCGGGGCCTCGATCGTCGTCCCGGAAGCGGTCGAAGCGATGGCCGCGATCCTGCCGCAGTTCGTCGAGATCAACGACCTGCAGCGCATGGCAAGCGCGGTGATCGCGCGGCTGACGGGCGGCGATGCCGGTTTCGTCACCGCTTCCTGTTCCTCCGGGATCAGCCTTGCGGTCGCCGGTGCCATGACCGGTAACAATCTGCTCGCAATCGAGAAGCTTCCGGATACGACACCCGATAGAGACGAAGTGCTTGTGCAGATGGGCCATGTTGTCTCCTATGGGGCACCGGTTGACCAGGCGATCCGACTGGCGGGCGGCAAGGTGGTGCTGATCGGCCAGGCGACCTCGACGCATCGCTTCCATATGGAAAACGCCATCACCGAAAAAACGGCGGCTGCCGTCTACGTCGTATCGCATCACGTGGTTGATTACGGCCTGCTGCATCTGAGCGAATTCATCGAGATCGCCCATTCGAAAGGCGTGCCGGTGATCGTCGACGCGGCTTCCGAATATGACCTGAAACTGTTCCTGGCGCAGGGTGCCGATATCGCGCTCTACTCCGGCCATAAGTTCCTCGGCGGTCCGACCTCCGGCATCGTCGCAGGGAACAAGGAACTGGTCCGTAACGCCTTCCTGCAGAACATGGGCATTGGCCGTGGCATGAAGGTTGGCAAGGAAAGCATCTATGGCGTCATGGCTGCGCTGGAAGCCTGGGAAAAGCGCGACCACGTCGGCATCCGCGAGCGCGAGACCGGCTATCTCAACCTCTGGAAGAAGACGCTCGACGGCCGCCCGGGCATCACGGCGCTGATTGAGCCGGACCCCACCAACAACCCGCTGGATCGGATGCGGGTGATCGTTTCACCGACGGAGGCCCATATCACGGCCTGGGACCTTGCCACAGCTCTTTCCCGCGGCAACCCGCCGATCATCGTGCGCGATCACGAGGTGGAGCACCACTATTTCTACCTCGACCCCTGCAACCTTCATCCCGGCCAGGAGACGGTGGTTGCCGCGCGCCTTGCCGAGGAACTGGACAAGGCCCGCGCCTCCAACGAGATCATTGCCACGCCGCTCGAACAGCGCGGCAGACACCGCTTCGACGGAATGTTGAAATGGCCTGACTGAGCCGCAGACCGGGAGAAGAGAGGGATCATGACCGCTGCCGAAGCCAAAACCATACAGGGCCCCGATCCGGTTCTGTCCGTCCGGAACCTGACGACGTCGTTCAACGTGGATGGCGAGTGGAAACCGGTGGTGCGGGATCTCTCCTTTTCTGTCGCTCCGGGCGAGACGGTGGCGATCGTCGGCGAATCCGGGTCAGGCAAGAGCGTCACATCGCTGTCGATCATGCGGCTGCTGCAGGAAGGCGTCAGCCGCATTGAAGGGAAGATCATGCTCGGGGGGCGCGATCTTCTGACGCTTCCCGAAGACGAGATACGCAGGGTCCGCGGCAACGAGGTCGCGATGATCTTCCAGGAGCCGATGACCAGCCTCAATCCGCTCTTCACCATCGGCGACCAGATCTCCGAGGCGCTGCTCTGCCACAACAGCATGTCGGCGGCAGACGCCAAGGCCGAGACGATCCGGCTTCTGGAGAAGGTGCGCATTCCCTCGGCCGCGTCTCGCTTCGACGAATATCCGCACCGCTTCTCCGGCGGCATGCGCCAGCGCGTGATGATCGCCATGGCACTTGCATCCAAGCCGAAGCTGCTGATCGCAGACGAGCCGACCACTGCACTTGACGTGACGATCCAGGGCCAGATCCTTGATCTCATCAAGATGCTGCAGGGCGAGGAGGGCACCTCAGTCCTGTTTATCACTCATGACATGGGCGTTGTTGCCGAGATCGCCGACCGCACTGTCGTCATGTATCGCGGAGAACAGGTGGAATCGGGCGCGACGGCCGACATATTTCACCGCGGGAAACATCCCTATACGCGAGCGCTTCTGTCCGCCGTGCCCGTGCTTGGCTCGATGCAGCCGTACCAGCGGCCCTTGCGTTTCCCGGTCATCAACAACTCGACCGGTCGTTCCGATGCGCCGGTCGAAGTTCCCGATACCGTTTCCAGGGAAAGACCGATCCTGGAGGTGAAAGGCCTCACCAAGCGCTTTGATATCCATTCCGGCCTGCTCGGGCGGGTGAGCGGCCGGGTGCATGCGGTCGAGAACGTCTCCTTTGACCTCTTCGGCGGTGAGACTCTCTCGCTGGTCGGTGAGAGTGGCTGCGGAAAATCGACGACCGGCCGAGCCATAATGCGGCTGATCGAGCCCGACGCCGGCTCGGTCATCGTCGAGGGCCGGGATGTTCTGTCGCTCGACAAGCGGGCAATGCGCGAGATGCGCAAATCCGTTCAGATGATCTTCCAGGACCCGTTCGCCTCCCTCAATCCACGCATGACTGCCGGGCAGGCGATCGCGGAGCCTTATCTCGAACACCGGATGGGAACGGCGAGCCAGGCAAGGGATGTTGTTGCCGACATGTTGCGCAAGGTTGGACTGACGCCCGACATGGCGCGTCGATATCCGCATGAATTCTCCGGTGGTCAACGCCAGCGCATCTGCATCGCCCGCGCGCTGGCACTCCAGCCGAAGGTGATCGTCGCGGACGAGAGCGTCTCCGCGCTCGACGTGTCGATCAAGGCTCAGGTCATCAACCTCATGCTCGACCTGCAGCAGAGCCTGAACCTGGCTTTCCTGTTCATCAGCCATGACATGGCCGTCGTCGAGCGGGGCAGCCACCGGGTCGCGGTTATGTATCTCGGAGAAATCGTTGAAATCGGTCCACGCGCATCCGTCTTCGGCAATCCGCAACACCCCTATACGAAGAAATTGATGGCTGCTGTCCCGGTGCCGGATCCCGACCGCCGGCGCGAACAGCGCATAGCTGCCAGCGACGAACTAAAGAGCCCGATCCGACCTGCCGACCATGTCGTCACGCCGCGCGAATACCGGACGGTCTCGGCAGGGCATCTCGTCGCAGTCTAGGAAGCAATCAAAGCTCGGGTATGTGCCTTGGGCTGAAATAGCTTCGCACTATGCAGCATTCGGAAGAGTGGTTGGGTCGCCATCTCACGCCGGCATCAGTCGATATCCGCGTCGGATCTTCGCCTGGAGAAGCCTCCGCATCCGCCGTTCGGCCTCGCTCGGGGAGCCGAACAGTTCGATCCGCATCTGCCCCTTGGTTCCGATCCGTCCCCAATTGCGCGTCAGGGCCGTACCCTTGAAGAGGTCGGGTTCGATACTCAGGATATAGAAGCGCGACATGTTACGCGTTGGTTCGCGCCGGGTGAGGAGAATAGCGTCTTCTGTCATGCCGGCAGAATCGCAAAGCCGGCTATCCCCGTCCAACGACTTTGATGAATCGGTCGCGGTCGACCGATTCACCGTGGTGATGGGTCACCGCAGCATCGGCTTGAGAGCGCGGGCGGCGGTTCTGAGCGGTCGCAGAAACAACCCTGCCATGTCGGCTGCCGCAATGTTGACTGCCGGCGCGCCGATATTGAGCGCTGCGACCACGCGGCCACGATCATTCTCGACGGGGACCGCAATCGAGCAGAGCCCGAGTTCCAGTTCCTGGTTGATGACGGCATAACCCTGCGCCCGGACCTGCTCCAGTTCCTTCATCAACTCGTCTGGATCCGTTTTCGTGAGGGGCGTGAATGCCCTGAGGGCCGTCTGCTGTAGAAGTCCCTTCGCTTCCGGTTCGGGCAATGAGGCAAGAAGTACCCTGCCCATAGATGCGCAATAAGCCGGCAAGCGGCTCCCCGGCATCAGGTTGATTGACATGACGCGCTTCTGGGAGGCTCGGGCAACATAAACGATCTCGGTGCCGTCCAGGACGCTCGCCGATGCGCTCTGGCCGGCTTCGTCGGCCAACCTGTCGAGAAAGGGTTGAACGATCTGCGGCAGCGGGGTTGCCGACAGATATGCATAGCCTAACCGAAGGACCTTCGGGGTCAGTGCGAAGAATTTGCCGTCGTAATCGGCATAACCAAGCTCAGCCAGGGTCAGCAGACAGCGCCTTGCTGCAGCCCGGTCAAGAGCGGTAGCTTTCGCAACATCGGTGATCGAGAGCCTTTGGCTTGTCTCTCCGAAGGCTTCGATCACTTTGAGGCCGCGTGCAAAGCCGCTGACGAAATCCGAGTCTTGCATGAAACCAGCTCAAATATTCCAGAATGCAGGAATAGTAGTATGTGCGGTATGCGAACAAAAGTCAAATAACGCACGCGACGCTTGCTGTCCAGAGGCGAGCCGTTTATCTGTCATCTGCGGACGCGGTCGGCCCAGCCGGCTGGCTTTGTGAAGGAGAACCCCTTATGGACAAGACAATCGGGAGCCTGGCGGAAGCCGTTTCCGAAATCGGTGACGGGGCGACCGTCATGATTGGCGGCTTTGGCGGCTCGGGTGCGCCGATCGAACTCATTCACGCGCTGATAGACAAGGGTGCGAAGAACCTCACGGTCATCAACAACAATGCTGGCAACGGGCGCATCGGGATTGCCGCGATGATCGATGCGGGCATGGTGAGGAAGATGATCTGCTCCTTCCCGAAGTCCTCTGATCCGCGTGCCTTCACCGACAAGTACCTGGCGGGTGAGATCGAACTGGAACTCGTGCCGCAGGGCACGCTCGCCGCGCGCATCCGCGCAGGCGGCGCCGGGATCCCCGCCTTCTATACGCCGACCGCCTATGGCACGGAACTGGCGCAGGGCAAGGCCATCGGCGAGTTCGACGGCCGCCACTACGTGCAGGAGCGTTGGCTGAAGGCGGATTTCGCGATTGTAAAGGCGCATCTCGGCGACCCCTACGGTAATCTGACCTACAACAAGGCGGCTCGCAACTTCAACCCGCTGATGTGCATGGCCGCGGCCAAGACGATCGTGCAGGTTTCTAAGATAGTTAAGGCCGGGGAGATCGATCCTGAACACGTCGTCACCCCCGGCATCTTCGTTGATCGGATTGTCGAGGTCGCAAACCCGCAACAGGAAGAAGAACTCATCCGAGCGGGCGTGGCTTACGGTCCGGCATATGAGGGAGTCCAGGCATGAGCGTTAATCCACGGGAAGACATCAAGCTCTCCAACGCCCAGATCGCCTGGCGTGCCGCTCAGGACATCGCCGACGGCGCCTATGTAAACCTCGGCATCGGCTTTCCCGAAATGGTCGCCCGTTACCAGCCGCCCGGTCGGCAAGCGATCTTCCACACGGAGAACGGTATTCTGAACTTCGGAGAAGCCCCCAAGCCCGGCGAAGAAGACTGGGACCTGATCAATGCGGGTAAGAAGGCAGTGACGCTGCTGCCGGGAGCTGCCTTTTTCCACCATGCCGACAGTTTTGCGATGGTCCGTGGCGGTCACCTGGATGTCGCCATCCTCGGGGCACTGCAAGTGGCCGAAAACGGCGACCTCGCCAACTGGCGCGTCGGCTCCAAAGGCGTTCCGGCCGTCGGCGGCGCAATGGACTTGGTGCATGGCGCCAAGCAGGTGTCTGTCATCATGGAACATGTTGCGAAGAATGGTGAGCCGAAGCTCGTGGAGAAATGCACCTTTCCTCTGACCGGTGTCGCGTGCATTACCCGTGTCTACACGAGCCATGCGGTGGTCGACATCGAGGATGGCCACTTCGTACTGCGCGAGAAGCTGCCGGGCATGACGATCGAGGAACTGCAGGCCATGACCGGCGCCAAGCTTCATATCGATCGCCAGGTCGGCGATCTCGTCGTTCCGGAACTGTGAGAGAAATCCTATGACCGAAGCATTTATCTGCGACTATATCCGCACACCGATCGGCCGTTTTGGGGGCGCCCTTTCTTCCGTGCGTGCAGACGATCTGGCGGCCATACCGCTAAAGACACTCGTCGAACGGAATGGATCGGTGGATTGGGAAGCCGTTGGCGACGTAATCTACGGCTGCGCCAACCAGGCGGGCGAAGACAACCGCAACGTCGCTCGGATGGCTACACTCCTGGCCGGCCTGCCGGTCTCCGTAACAGGCACGACCATCAACCGACTTTGCGGTTCCGGCATGGACGCGGTCATCACCGCGGCGCGGGCGATCAAGGCGGGTGAGGCGGAGTTGATGATCGCCGGTGGCGTCGAAAGCATGAGCCGTGCTCCCTTCGTGATGCCGAAGGCGGAGACCGCGTTCTCGCGCAACGCGGAGATCTACGACACGACGATCGGCTGGCGTTTCGTCAATCCGCTGATGAAGAAGCTGTATGGCGTCGATTCCATGCCGGAAACCGGCGACAACGTGGCGATCGACTACAAGGTCTCTCGTGAGGACCAGGACGCCTTTGCCGTGCGTTCCCAGGCCAAGGCTTCCGCAGCGCAGGAAAACGGTCGCCTTGCCAGGGAGATCACCTCGGTGACCATTCCGCAGCGCAAGGGCGATCCGGTCGTGGTTTCCAAGGACGAGCATCCGCGTGCCACCAGCATGGAAGCGCTCGCCAAGCTCAAGGTCCTGAACAAGATCGAAGGCGCGACAGTCACCGCCGGCAACGCGTCCGGCGTTAATGACGGGGCGGCGGCAATGATCATTGCGTCGGAAGCCGCAGCTCGGAGATACGGGCTGACGCCGATCGTCCGCGTCATGGGCGGCGCCACTGCCGGCGTTCCTCCGCGCGTCATGGGCATCGGGCCGGCCCCGGCCTCCAAGAAACTGCTGGCCATGCTTGGCCTGACCCCCGACCAACTCGACGTCATCGAACTCAATGAGGCCTTCGCCTCCCAGGGGCTTGCAACGCTGCGCGAACTCGGCATTGCCGACGATGATGCCCGCGTCAACGCCAATGGCGGCGCGATCGCGCTTGGTCATCCGCTCGGCATGTCGGGTGCGCGCATCTCCGGGACGGCAGCGCTTGAGTTGTCGCTCGGCAAGGGACGATACGCGCTCGCCACGATGTGCATCGGGGTCGGCCAGGGTATTGCGGTAGCATTGGAACGGGTGTGAGTTCTGCCTGCGAAGGAGACAAGAAAAAGGCCGCCTCCGCGAAACGGGTGACGGCCCTAGGGACGGTCGATGGTTAGGAAACCGACCGCCCCGGAGGATAGTCTTTCGATCGCGGGTTTCCAACTGGGCAATAAGCGGTAGCCGGTCATGTGGTCTCACATGGCACGGGCTCCGGGCGGGATCGTTCGTGATCCGGAGACCGTCCGGCGCCATCATGAGCAACGGTACTGACGGCAGCCAGATAGCCTCGCTTCAGCATTGATCGTTCGGGCGGTTGCCGTTCGGGTTCTGTCGCCTAGATCATTTTCCAGACTAAGGAGTGACCATGAGCCCCGACGAGCGCGTGCAGCGTCACAAGGAAACGATCGAGCGACTGAGAGCGGATATCGAGTGGCTTACACAGACTGGCTTCTGGACCAGCGGGGCGACCAATGAGGAGCTCATCGACGCGCTTGATCAGACCGCGCGATTGTATTCGGCGTTTGTAGAAGAGCTGACACGACCGCCAGGCTAGGTCGCGTTTCTTGGAGGATAGCATTCCTCGTTACTTCATCACGGTCATGGATGAGGAGCCCAGCTTCAAGGTGGCATGAGGGTGCACGCCAGCGGGAAACAGGTCCGAGAAAGATCACCGCAGCGGATGTATCCTGCAGTTTCTCCGCATCAACTGAATAATGTGGCCTTGTGCCAGTGTGGGTTATTGTCCCTATTTGCCACTCAGGGACAAGCCATCTTAAAGTGATTGTAACCATCCCAAGCTATCATGCGGACGGATCTGGGTAGTCTCCTCGATGAGGTGCGGTCGCCCGGAGAGGGTTCATCAGGGGGATGTGGAATGACCAGGCTGCTTTGGTC
>JAEYTV010000307.1 GCA_023433855.1 Pseudomonadota bacterium
GCCATACCGCCTTCAGCAGGAGCATCACCCCCAATGACAACCGCGACCGCAGAAAAAAACGTCGAGAGTCATGTCTTCGAGGCAGACGTCGCACGCCTTCTCCACATGATGGTGCATTCGGTTTATTCGGATCGCGACGTCTTCCTGCGTGAATTGATCTCCAATGCTGCGGATGCGTGTGAAAAGCTTCGCTTTGAAGCCATCGCCGAGCCGGCGCTTACGGCGAATGATGCCGAACCGCGGATCGTCATCGTCCTAGACGAGGAAAACAAGCGCCTCACCGTCGAAGATAACGGCATCGGCATGAGCCGCGACGAGATGATCGAATCCCTCGGCACGATCGCCCGGTCAGGTACGCGGGCCTTCATGGAGAGGGTCGAGGCCGCCAAAGCAGGCGAGGGCGCGCAACTCATCGGGCAGTTCGGCGTCGGTTTCTATTCCTGCTTCATGGTCGCGGACAAGGTCGATGTCGTATCCCGACGCGCTGGGGGCGACGAGGCATGGCTCTGGTCTTCCGACGGCAAGGGGAGCTACCGCATCGAAGGTGTTGAACCGGCTGACGCACCGGTGCGGGGCACGCGGATCACCCTGCATCTCATGGAGGATGCCAAGACCTACGCCTCCCGCTGGACTGTGGAGCGGATCGTCAAGGAACAGTCCGGCCATGTTCCGGTGGCGATACGCATCGCGGAGAAGCCGGATGGGGAAGCCAAGCCACTGACCGATGGCACTGCACTGTGGACCAGGTCGAAAAACGATGTGTCCAAGGAGGATTACACCGACTTCTACCGCAGCCTCTCAGGCCAGTATGACGAACCCGCCCTGACAGTACATTTCAAGGCGGAAGGCAGGCACGAGTACACGACGCTTGCCTTTGTTCCGGGCTCGCAGCCGTTCGACATGTTCGATCCAGACCGAAAGGGAAGGATGAAGCTCTACGTCAAACGGGTCTTCATTACGGACGACGCGGACCTCATGCCGCGCTACCTGCGGTTCGTTCGCGGTCTTGTCGACACCGCCGACCTGCCGCTCAATGTCTCCCGAGAGATGATACAAGAAAGTCCCATCCTCTCGGCTATTCGCAAGGGCGTGGCCAACCGGGTGATTTCTTCGATCGAGAAGTTGGCGGAGACCGACAGCGAAGCCTTCCTAAAGCTGTGGGAGAATTTCGGCCCCGTCCTCAAGGAGGGCATCTACGAGGATTTCGAGCGGCGCGAGCAACTGCTGGCCCTGTCGCGCTTCCGCACGACCGCATCCGGCGACTCCTACCGCTCGCTCGCAGACTACGTGAAGGATGCCAAGGAGGGGCAGCAGGCGATCTACTACCTTGCGGGCGGGAGTGTTGATCAGCTGAAGGCATCCCCTCAACTGGAGGGTTTTCGTGCGCGAGGCATCGAGGTGCTACTGCTCAGCGATTCCATCGACGCGTTCTGGGTGATGAACGCTCCGGAGTTCCAGGGCAAATCCTTCAAGTCGATCACTCAGGGCGGCGCTGACCTTGCCGCCTTCCCGAAGGCGGAAAGCGAAACATCAAGCGCCGCAGATCTGTCGGACGAGATGCGTGACTTCATCGCGTTTTCCAAGGAAAAGCTCGCCGACCAGGTAGCGGACGTGCTTGCGTCAGATCGCTTGACAGACAGCGCGGTGTGCCTGGTGGCTTCGGAGCAGGGATATGATCGGCAGCTGGAGAAGATCCTGCAAAACGCGGGGAGGCTGCAGATGGCGACAAAGCCCGTGATGGAGGTCAATACCGCTCATCCCACCGTCAAGGCGATTGCTGCGCACGCCGATACGACATTCAGGGAGGACGCGGCATTCCTCCTGCTGGACCAGGCAAGGATTCTGGACGGCGACCGGCCTGCCGATCCGCGGGCGTTCGCCGAGCGGATGCAGAGGGTCTTTGAGAAAATAGCCTGACTGTGATAGCGCCTCGGCCTACTTGCGGACCGCTCCAAGGCGGGAGAGCACTTCGCCGGGTATTCCGTAGCGCGCTATCACCTCTCTGGTGTTGCGAAGGCCGCAGATCTCCCGCTGGATGAAGAACGCCCAGACCGCTTGCGAGGCGCTCTCCAGCAAGACCTCCCGGTCGCCGGCGTCGGGATCATCCGCTCGCCAGGCCGCCAGATCGGCGAGCGCGCGCTCCACTTTGCGCCCGTTTCGACCCAAGGCGTCGGCCCGCTCCGATGCCAGTTCGTATTCGAGGACGTTGAAACCGCTATCGGACCCTGCCTGGAACGAAGTTGGTGGTCTAACGCTCAACGCTGATACTCCTGTTGCTACAGCTGGAAAGGACGATCTCTCTGTCCACCGCGAGCGCAGGGGCTTCCCGCATTTGAGGCATCTGTCTCCCACGGGTTGGCCCGTCGGCACCGGTTCCTCCAAGCGAACGCACGGTCGCGGAGAGACGTTCCCGCCCAGACCATATCCCTCTTGTCGCTAAAACTGGAGCCGTTCGGCTGCAAGGGTATCGGCTCTTGATATGGGGGACGCTCGTCATGCCAAATATCGTGCATCGACGGAGCCGACCTCCGCTGGCGGTGAGAAAATCGCCGCCGAGCCGCTTACTGCCCTCCCCAGAACCGCGGCGCACCCTAGATAGAGTTTTTCGCTTTATGTGTCTGTAACGTCTGTTTGCCCATACGGGGAGGGATTCTATGAGAGCTTTGAAGAGGAAGGTCTTGAGTGCGGCTCTTGCGCTGGCTGTTTCAGCCGGCGTGGCCCAGGCACAGGTGGTGGTCTCATCCAAGATCGATACTGAGGGCAGCGTTCTTGGCAACATCATCCTTGCGGTGCTGAACGCGAACAACATACAGACCACCGATCGTATCCAACTTGGAGCGAGCTCCGTGGTCCGCAAGGCGATCCTCGCCGGGGAGATCGACATCTATCCGGAGTACACCGGCAATGGCGCGTTCCTGTTCGAAAAGGCCGACGATCCAGTATGGAAAGACGCCCAGAAAGCTTACGAGACCGTCAAGACGCTTGACTATGACGCCAACAAGATCGTCTGGCTGACGCCGTCGCCGGCCAACAATACGTGGGCGATCGCGGTGCGGCAGGATCTTGCCGAGGCAAACGGGCTGAAGACGCTCTCCGACTTTGGAAGATATGTCGCCGGTGGCGGCAAGGTCGTGCTCGCCGCGTCATCCGAATTCGTCAACTCGCCGGCCGCACTGCCGGCGTTCCAGACAACATATGATTTCAAGCTGAGCCCGGACCAACTAATCACGCTGTCTGGCGGAGATACCGCAGCCACGATCGCGGCCGCTGCCAACCAGACCAACGGAGCCAATGCGGCCATGGTTTATGGTACCGATGGGGGAATCTCGGCATCCGGGCTGGTGGTGCTTGAAGACGACAAGGCCGTGCAGCCTGTCTACCAGCCAGCTCCAATCGTTCGCGAAGAGGTCCTGAAGGAAAATCCAACCATAGAAAGCCTGCTGAAGCCGGTGTTCGAAAAGCTGGATCTTTCTACCCTGCAGGACCTGAACGGTCGGGTCCAGGTGGGAGGCGAACCCGCCAAGGCGGTGGCGGAGGATTTCCTCAAGCAGAGCGGCCTCATCAAGTAGTTCCTTTCCGACGGGTTCCATGCGAACTTGGGCCGGGCGGTTGACGTCCGGCTTTTCATTCCCGCCGGGGAGGCGCTTTGAAAACAAGGATCGACAAGCTCGGCATCGTGATCGCGGTGATCGTTGCCTATGGCTGCCTGTTTGCCTCCTTTGCCGTTCTGAAGCCGAACCGCATCGTGGCGGGGGAGGCAAAGACGATGCTGGAAACCCTGCCGCCATTGATGGGTTGGGGGCTGCTCGGCCTGCTGATGATGGCGGCCGTGCTCGCGCTCTTCAGAATCTCCCCGTGGATGAGACTGGTTGCCGCGGCTGCTGCCGTCGCCACGCTCATGCTTACGATCGGCCTCACGGCCGAGCATCTGGTCCCGCCCGGCAACAGCTACGCCCGTGTTTCCCCAGCCTCGGGCTTCTGGCTCCTGCTGGCCGCCTTCATGCTTCTCGCCGCCGATGCGGTCAGCCGCCTGCGACCGCGACCCTGGATGCGGATGCTGCTCCTGATCGTGGCTGCCTGCGGAACAGGGGCCATCCTTTTTTCGGGAAGCTGGGACGGGCTTTCGATCATGAAGGAATTCGCGGCGCGCGCCGACGTGTTCTGGGCTGAAGCTGCCAAACACGTGTTGCTGGCACTGGGCTCCCTGTTTTGCGCTGTCGTCGTCGGCGTTCCGCTCGGCATCCTTTGTCACCGGGTGGAGAAATTGAGGGGCGGGGTGCTGAACACGCTCAATCTCATCCAGACCATACCCTCGATCGCCCTCTTCGGCATTCTGATCGGACCGCTTGCCTGGATCGCGGCCACCATTCCGGGGGCAGCCGACCTCGGCGTGGCGGGGATCGGGGCGGCGCCGGCATTCGTTGCACTCTTCCTTTATTCGCTGCTGCCGATCGTCGCCAATACCACTGTCGGACTTGCCCGCGTGCCGCGGGAAGCGAGCGATGCCGCCCGGGGTATCGGCATGACGAGCGGGCAGCGGCTCTGGCAGATCGAGTTCCCGCTGGCGCTGCCGGTCATCCTCACCGGTATCCGCATCGTCCTCGTCCAGAACATCGGCCTTGCGACGATCGCTGCATTGATTGGCGGAGGCGGCTTCGGCGTCTTCGTCTTCCAGGGCATCGGCCAGACGGCGATGGACCTCGTCCTGCTCGGCGCGGTGCCCGCGGTGGCGCTGGCCTTTGCCGCAGCCATCATCCTCGACGCGGCGGTCGAGGCCCTGTCTGTCCGCAGATCCATCACGGTGGCCGCATGATCGAAATCGAACGCATTACCAAGCGCTATGGCGACGTGGCCGTGGTCGACGACGTCTCGATGGTCATCGAGCCGCGCACCGTCACCGTCATCGTCGGCACGTCCGGTTCGGGCAAGACCACGCTCCTGCGCATGAT
>JAEYTV010000347.1 GCA_023433855.1 Pseudomonadota bacterium
TGCTGAGCCAGAACATAATGAGAACACAGGAGCCGCATGGCGGCCGTGCTCCCATCACAACCCGACCTCAGCAGACGCGCTTCGGCGCGAAGGAGAACCCATGTCCGCATTGCCTGTAAAGCCGCCAGTAGAAGAAGACCCCATCGATGAAGTGGAGGTCGCTCTTGCCTGGCACGGTGGTGATGCTCGCGCGGCCATCGCCACGCTTCTCGATGATTGCCGACACTTGCGACTACAACTGGTACTGACCGAAGCCGCCATGAGCCAAGGCTTCACGCGTGGGTGGAAACCTTCGTCGGAGAGGCTGGAAGCATGACAGGTGACGCTGCCGAGAAGCTCAAGGAAGCCATCAGGCACCGCATCGCGTGCATCGACCGGGTGACGATCAACGCCTTCGCTGGCACCGGGAGATCAAGGCGACGCGAACACCAGGCCACGCACACCATCGCCAGGCACATCGTTTACGAGGGACTGCACCAATTCTCGTTCCACTGGGAACACGGAAACCGCGAGCCTGCTACCAGCCACGACGTTTACTTGACCGTGTTCACCGCCTTGTTTGATATTGATGATGAGGATGCCCGCCGGTGGGGCAGTAAGACCGAATGGGATGCTGCCAGGGCAGAAGCCACCCGTGACATTGTCAGGGCCCTGACGCGGAAGTTCGTGGTCGGAGAACGCAGGATCGTTTCTGTTCGGCCGGAGGATTATGTCGGTTCTCACAGTCTGAGCGCCAGCAGATATGAGGATGAGCTGTAGATGTGCAACCTCTACAACGTCACCACCAATCAGGAAGCCATCCGCGCGATTACCAAGGCGCTCGACCGCCTGGGCAACCTCCAGCCATCACTCGACATCTATCCTGACCAGATGGCACCCATCGTGCGCAACATTGACGGCATCCGCGAGATGTCCTGGGTACGCTGGGGCATGCCGAGTTCGCAGCAGGCACTCTACCAGGCAGCAACGAGGCGAGCCGATAAGCTGCGGGCAAAGGGGAAGGATGTCGACTTCCAGGAGCTGCTGAAGATGGAGCCGGATGGCGGAACGACCAACATACGGAATACGACCAGCAAGCACTGGCTACGCTGGACTGGCATCGAGAACCGTTGCGTTGTTCCGTTCACCCGTTTCGCCGAACCTGATCCCGCCAGCAAGGTCGAAGGTGGCCGGACTCCGAACGCATGGTTCGCCCGCGACGAGAGCGAGCCGCTGATGTTCTTCGCTGGTCTCTGGGTGCGGGATTGGGAATGCGTGAGGAAGGTGAAGGAAGGGCTTGTCCGTTGCGACCTATTCGCCTTCCTGACGACAGAGCCAAATGCAGTCGTGGCTCCGATTCATCCCAAGGCGATGCCCGTGATCCTCAGCAGCGAGGACGAGGTGGAGAGATGGCTGACGGCACCATGGGAGGAGGCAAAGGGGCTGCAGCGGCCATGGCCGGACAACGAACTGGTTCTGCTTCCAGAGCGAGCGGCCCATGGCGAGGCATCCGCCATGCAACCGTCACTGCTGTAGGATGTCTCACAGGCGACGTCATGGAAGCCTGCGACCGCTGCAATGGCACTGGCTGGGTGTGTGAACACCACCGTCGACGGCCATGGACAGGCTCCCGGCAGTGCGGGGGTGGCGGAGCAAGCATCGCCTGTCCTGTCTGTCATTCCACGAATGATCCAGAGACGTGGCGGTCATAGGCAAGGTCCTACAGGGACGCAGGAGCTAAGATGTCTGACGGGCTGGCTTACGCGATATTCGCTCTGGCGTTGCTGTTTGCATTCGCCTCCATAGTTGCACACGCCGCGAGATGGATTGGCTGGATTTAAAGACAGACTGTTGCCGAAGGAGCGGTCAACGAATCCTTCGCAAGTCCGACCCTCGAGAACTACTGATCTAGGCGATGTTAATGTCAGGCACGCTATGTTCAACAATGCGGGGACAGAACGGGTGTGCCCGACAAACTCGCCGCCCTCAATAACGTGATCTTAGGAGACGGCCCTTAGGCAGCCGAAGCTCTAGTGGGAGGCTTCTGTGTTGGACCAGACAGGACAGACGATTGCGATTGGTGACATCCATGGCTGCGCCGATGTGCTGCGGGTTTTGATCGAAGCACTGGCCCACAAGGCTGCTCCACGTATCAGCAGGTTTGTGTTCCTTGGTGACCTTGTGGACCGAGGGCCCAGAAGTAGGCTCACAATGGACGTGGTCTGCGATGTGTTCGACTACTTCCCGGATTCAGTTCTCCTACTCGGTAATCATGATGAGTTCTTTCGGTCCTTTCTACGAGGAACGCTCAGCCTTGGTGACGCCGACAAGTGGATGGCCAATGGTGGTTGGATGACCCTCCAAGACTATGGCTTACTCGGCTTCAGTTCGGAAGAAGAGGTGGAAGAGGCCGTGAGCCGGGTTGACCGCCGGCACAAAATTCTCCTGGAAGGCGCAGTGTCGATGCTGACGACCGAGCGTTATTGTTTCGTCCATGCGGGGATCGACCCTGCGGTCCCGTTGGGACATCAGAACCCAAGGACGCTCAATTGGATTAGGGAAGGCTTCATCGATCATCACGGCCCGCTGGAGAAAGTCGTCGTCCATGGCCACACGATCACCTCCTCTAGTTTGCCCGAGATACATTACAACCGCATCGCATTGGACACTGGGTCCTACATTACTGGCCGCATAAGTGCCGCGATCTTCGAGAATGACATGGTCGTTGGTTTCGCGTCTGCGGAGATAGAGAATGGAACCGGAACGGTCCGATATTACGATGAGCAGATGGTCCCGAGACAATAGGCGCGCCACGATGCACGCCATGAGTTTAGATCAACCGTAATCCAGCATTCGCTCCATCATGTAGGTCTCGATAGCTCCCCAATGTTTTGGATTCACCTGACTTCGCAGGCCGTGTTTGAGCCCACTCCCAGAGCATTTTGACTGCGCGTTCCAAGAATCTCACACACTTCGTTTCCACAGACGCGCTCCTTCGTCATCAGCGCGTCTGCCAGATCATTGAGAGCTTTGCGTTTGCTGGAAAGTAGCTCGACAGCACGTTCAAATTCGATCTTCAGGATTGTGTCGACGCGCTGGGCGGTTCCTGGATCGGATCGCCGTAAATCCTCAAGCGGCCGGCGGCCCGAACCAAGGTCCACGATCAGGGTCTCGCCAAGGCCCAATTGTCGCTCCAAGCGGGTCGCGAGGTCCGCCGCAAAGCCAAGATCGGACAAAGCGTCTCCGCCGGCGCTGTCCGACCGGTCGCCGTAGACAACTTGCTCGGCCGCCATCCCAGCCAGTGCGGTGGCAATTTGGTTCCGGTAATACTCCGCTGTTCGGCCAGATGTCCGCGCCTTAACGAAGACGGCTTCTCCGAGTACGGTGCGGCCAGCCACATCGAAAACCTCTCGTTTTATGTAAACCTCCTGGAGGTGGTTCGGCAAAATAAGGGAGCCAACGATGGCATGTCCGGCCTCATGAACCGCAACCCGTTCTAACTCGACCGCTTTTAGTTCCCGCCTCGGAGGCAGTGCTTCAATCAGTAGCTGATCTGTCAATTCTGTCCGCTGACGTCTGACCTTGCGACGAGCCTCGCGCGCCAGTTTCTCAATCATAGCTCCGGTCCACCCCCGCGTGGCAGAAATAAATTTAGCAGAATTGGACAGCCGAAAGTTGCCACGTAGATGGTGGTACAGGATGGCGATACGGGCATC
This sequence comes from Pseudomonadota bacterium, assembly GCA_023433855.1. Taxonomy (GTDB): domain Bacteria; phylum Pseudomonadota; class Alphaproteobacteria; order Rhizobiales; family Rhizobiaceae; genus Neorhizobium. Next base: position 3,696 of record JAEYTV010000347.1, read on the forward strand.
GTCGTCGGGGAGGGGGATTTCGATCAGGGTCTCCAACCGTCCGGGACGGAGTAGTGCCGGATCGAGAATGTGCGGAAGATTTGTAGCTCCGACGACTACGACACCCTCCCGACCCTCCGCCGGGTCGAGGCATTCGAGCAGGCCGTTCACGACCTGTCTGCGGTAGTCGCGGCTGTCCTCGTCGCCCGCCTCGCGGTCGCCAAAAGAGTCGATCTCATCGATGAATAGGATCGAGGGCTTCTTTTTACGGGCTTCGTCGAAGCTCGCCCGCATCGCCTTTAGAAGATCGCCCAGATGCCCCTTAGCCTGCCACCGCGCCGCGGAAGCAAGAACCAGGTCTACTTCGCAACTGCCGGCCAAGGCCTCGGCAAATGTCGTCTTCCCGCACCCTGGAGGCCCGTAAATGACTGCACCTCTATCGATGTCCTCCCAAGCAAGTTCTCCGGCCTTCCACGCCTTGAGGTCCTCTGCAAGATTGAGGCCCCATTCGGCCGCAGGACCATAGCCGTGCATGTCCTGCAGCCTCTTCCGGGGCCTAGTAGCTTCCCGTGACGGCTCGACCTCTTTCTCCGGCTCCGCCGGTTTTCGCAGGAGGCGACGAACGAGGCTCGACATCGGTCTTTGCGGCCGAAAGACGATTCTCACCTCGTCTAGAGTGAAACCTGCGAGCAACGTCGCTGCATCGGTAGTCATGCCAGCAACCCCGAGTTCCTTGGCTGCGACGATATAATGTGCTGCTGAGACCCGAGGCATGGAAGTGATATCGTCTAGCGCCATCATCAGTTGTGGCGGTAGTCTCTCCGTAGGAGTTACAAGTACGACAGACTGTCGTGCGTAGCGGATGGCATCCAGCGCACGGCGAACCTGGACAGCGTCTTCCGGCTCCCGCACCGATGCTACCGCAACCGTGTCGTTACCGTTGTCGTCGAACTGAGACCTCGTCGTTAACAGCTCTTGTGCAGCGAGCTCGTAGTAGGGAAGGGCGTCTACATCGTCCACAACGATGGCGACGGCAAAGCTAAGGAGGGGACGGCGGAGGAAGGCTCGCAGAGCACCCCGCACCCCGCAAGTGGCAACTGCAACTGGAAGGTCATTGCTGCTACGGGCTAAGCGGCGTGGATTTCCGAATACATGGGAGGTCATGAACATCTCTCGGAGTGGCGGTGACGGGACTGCTGGTCACGAGATCAGTGTCCTATTCGCCGCACGACCGTTTCGGGCCCGAGTGGCGCTCCATCGAGGTCAACTTCCACATAACCGCGCAGGATCAAGGAAGCCAAGCCGGGAACAGGCCGGCTCTCTTGGAATGCCCTGAGGCACTCGGTAAGGGTCATCGACCCATGGTCGTCGAGGCCCCCTAGCAGCCTTAAACGGTCTCCGAGTGGCGCAGCAAAGTTCCCGTATCTCAGGAGGTCCTTTGCATTCTGAAGCCTGAAGCCGTCATAGACATCGTTGAGAGACAGCAGCGCGTAGCTGGCCCCCACTGCAGTAGCGATTGACTGCTGCAATGTTTCATCAAAGTGGTCGGCGCAATCGGGGCTATCGACAAATCTGGTGCTACCGTCCGTGTAGATGACCTCGAAATCCGGCGCTCGGTAGCCCGAACTGCACAGAAAGGGAGTGGAATTGCAGCGCCAGGAGACCACTGTCGGATCAACGTCGAGCAGACAAGCCACGTCGCGGGCCACCTGTGAACGGTATCTCTGAGAACCCTCGCACTTCACGGTAGCTGCGGGATAAAAGGTGTGGGCTGATGGCGGAATGTCCGCGGCGCGGGAAGACGCCGTACGCTCTACAGGTGACATGTTGACCTCAAATGCGCTGGGATGAACCATAGCCACGATTGCCGTGGCGCGGGATCAGCCTATTCGTATGAGGTTTGTCAGCTCTTGCATGAGAGAACAAATATCGAACAAACAGGGGCAAGTCAAGCCCAATCCGGCCGGTCATCGTTCACGAAGGGAGACCGCAGCTTCCTCGCCGGAGCCGGCACCTTACCGCCGCTTGGCGCAAGAGGAAGTCTTGAAAGAGGTAGCCTAGTTCTCTGATGAACCAGTCTCATCGTCCGCTGCATTCTCTACGCGTGTACTACGGCGGAGCGGCGGTTGGTCTGTTGCTTTTTTTATGTCGACCCGACGCCCTAAGGGGTTTACCCCGATCTCCTCGAGGAACGAGCCGAGAGAAGGCTCTTCTATAGCTTTCGCTGTCGTGACCCTCCTCGGCGTCTTGGTCAACCGAACCTCCTGTCTTGCGTGCCCCTATCGTTCGCTCCAGCGCGATGCAAACATGGTATTTCGGATCGTCCAGGAAAGCGAGAGGAGAGGGCGAAACGACCTGGTGAGGCGAAACCCACCACTGCATCTTCGTTATCCAACGCCGTGGTTCGTTATCCTCGTCTTCCCGCGTTGCTTGTGGCTCAGGACGCCGATGGTATCAGCTGATGTCTCGCCTGTAGGTCGCGCCGGCACCGGAAGACGAAGGGATGCAAACGCGATCAAGAGTGAGGCGGAATGATCCCCGGCTCATGCGTCGAAGCCTGTAGTGCCGGCGGTCGGGGAACGTGTTCACGATCGCCGATGTGCCACTGAGAATGAAGTGGATCATATAGCCCGGGCAGAGGGAAGAATTCATTGATTGAGGCGAAGTCGCGCGTGTTGGAGGTGGCGATTGGCATCTGGTGGGTTATGGCCAAGGCGGCAATCAGCAAGTCATGGCTCATCCTGGATCGCTTCTTGGATGGGGTAGGACACCATAGTGTCTTCAGCGGGCCAACCGTCGTCATATGGGCATAGAGATCGGAGACCGCTGGAGTCATCTCAGCAAACTGGAATTCAACCTGCAAAATCGCATCAATCCAACGCTGAAGTCGCTCCGAACGTTGAGGGTCTGTCCGCAGCGCGAGGTGGGCACCTCGCCGGAGTTCAGTTAGAACCGGAAAGGAGAGCGCAAACGAAGTTGGCCCCAGGGCGTTCATCCAGGGTCTGAGACCCGGGGGAGGGCTTCTCAGGCCGGCATTACTCAAGACGTTGGTGTCTAGCAGGAACACTACCCTCGTCATCGCGAGCCTCAACGAATCGGGATATCTCCCGGTTCTAGCCGGCAATCGCCGGTCTATGGTTAACGCTGGCACGAAACATGTTGTGCCTTAGCAGGAGAATTGTATTGGTGATGTCGCACAAATGGACCATGGAAGAGGCTAGCGCCGATCTTCCGAGACTTCTTGAGGCGGCAAGAGAGACAGCGCAATTCATCGCCGTCTCCGAAGGTGTGTTCAAGATTACATTTGCAGCATCAGAACTCCCATCTCTAGACCAAGCCTTCACGAAGTACGGGAATCTTGAACCTGACGACCTTCAGGACCTCTGACTTTCGCAACCGAGGGTCGGCCAACAGGACCGGCGGCATTCGAGAGTAGGGAGGTCGTAGGCAGCTAAACATGAAGCGCCCCAATCTCCCAGGTGACGACATCCATTCTCTGGCCCCAGTGGCTTAGACGGAGTGGGCGAGGGGCAATGGTCTGTTAACCACATTGATCGAAGTGCACCCTTTCGGGGCACAAATGAGCAGATTCTAGGCCTGCCTCCACTATGCAAGGGGGCGAATAATCGCTATTGGGATGCGGACTGACCGAAGGAGCCAGGCATGAGCGTGATAGCCATATAAACTAAGTGAACTACGAGCGGTAAACTCGTTAGTTGCTTGCG
>JAEYTV010000372.1 GCA_023433855.1 Pseudomonadota bacterium
GCCTGAAACATGACGCAGCAATCGAACGGCGCCGCGACACCAAATGCATCGTCCATTGCCTTGCGCAAATGATACGCCAGGCGACGGCGGAGATTGCGAGACGCTATCATGCAGCGCGCCAATTGGAATCGCGGTTGACGAGCGTATGCAGCAGCGAGAGCCCGGTATCGTCGGGATACTCGGAGACCTGCTGCTGGTCAGAAAAGGCGATGTCCTGGGCACGATCCAGCGTGTAGAAGCCCTGTTGCCCAACAAGTTTGATCGTCGCGGTGCCGCTCGCCGGGTCAGTCGACAGTGTCTGAAAATCCAGCAGTGCGTCGATCATCGGCTCATTGTCGACAATTGTCTCACCGCGCTTTGATATGGCGCCACGCGTTACCTGCGCCACACGATTCTTGACCAGCCCGTACAATGACGACACGGCCGTGGGCGGGACGCCCCGCAACTCAAACGTGACCTCGTTGATCGCAAGATCCGTCGATCGCGTTGCGCCGCTTATCCGTCCAAGGATCCCGTAACCGACCCAGTCAAACCCGTCATGGCGCAGGACGCCGGTCCGGCTCCATGCGCGCGTTACACCTGACGGATGATCGCAATAGAACAGCAGGAACGGCGCCCAACCCTTAGCAATCGCCGAGGCCAAAGCAGGCAAAATCTCAGCCAAAGTGAGGTTCCTCGATCAGCTTCATACCGAGCTCACCAACATTGCCCAGCGACCGGGTGACGATACCCTGCTCCTTGTCTGCAAGGCGCATCACACATGTCGGATATCGAAGGACAAACATGTCGCCAGCCGCAAAATTCTGACGAAGGCCAGGCTGGAAATAGACGCGAGCCTTTCCGGCAGAGTTGGTTCGGGCACAATGAACGACCTCGTAGAGGTTGCCCCAATTCGTGGCAACGCCATTGGGTCGCGCCTCCATAAGATCCGATGGCGACAGCACCTCTTCGGTATTCTCCGGCAACCCGCGCAGAACAACGCTGTCATCGCCGACCTTTGCCGCCTCATCCAGTGTCACGAACGGCGGGATCGCTCCCTCCGACCATTGCGTCCCGTCCGACCAGCCCGTGCCATCCGACCAGTTCGAAAGCGTCGGCTTGTTGCGCTCATCGAATGCGGGGCGCATGCGATAGTAATCCACGAGCCGAATCTTTCCGGACGTTCCGCGGACTCGCGTGATGAATCCCTGCCAGTCTCGCCAAGACCCATGGTTCTGATCACCTCTGTTTCGCAATTCCTCGACACGGCGCGCACCAGGAGCCTGGGCCGGCTTGATGTCGGCAGTGAACAGCTGGACGAATGGCCCATAGGGCGTTCGCTGCCCCGTCCAAGGGGACGGGTTGTCGATCGAGCTTTGCGACAGATAGAACTGACTCTGCACGACTGCGCGCATGTGGCGCGGGATCGACCACACGGTATCGAAAAGCGGGCTTGTCATGCTTAAACGCCCAGCGCGTCTCGGTCATTGTAAAGGCTGCCACGAACGATGTTCGTGACATCAGCGCGGGTGCGCTGCTCTGAGACCTGTATCTGCGCCTGGATCAGCGCCATGTCGGCCGGCCCAATACCCGCCGCAAATTGATACGTCGGAGCGTAAGTAACATTCCGTCCGCCGCCGCCACGCGACTTGGATAACGCGTGGTTCGGCACGATCGAGCCGGAGACTTTTGGGACGAACAGCTCAGGCCCCTTCTCGCCGACCACGTAAGCATTGCCTCCGGTCACCGGCCCTCCGGCCGCTCGGCCCGGGAGCGGAATTCCGAAGGCGCCTGCAATCGGTCCGGTGATGGCCGCCTGGATGGCGATGCGCGCCAAATCCGCGATGATGGACTTGGCCATATTCTTGAACGCTTCCGCAGCCGAGGCGCTCCCGTCAATCACCGAAAGAAGAGCATCCTCGAACGAACGAAGCCCTGACACCGCCGCATCCTGCAGCCGGTCGTTCAGATTGGCAGCCTCCCGCGCATACCGTGCCAGCGGAGAATTGGCCGCTTCCATCGCTGCGGATGACCGATACATCGCCGCTGCCAATTCATCGATCTTGGCTCGCTGCTCAGCGGTCACGGCCGTATTCTTGAGGCCTGCCTCTTCGTTCGCCTTCTTGGCCGCCGTTTCAAGATCCACTACGAGCCGCGCGCGGTCACGGGCAGCAGCGCCTTCGCCGATCACCGCCGTTTCAGCGCGCAGCATTTCGATGCGCTTCTGGGCCTGAGCTACCGAGCGTTCAAATGCGTTCGTATCCGCCCCATCGTCATCCTTGCCATTGACCGGGAAGTCGGACAACTTGATCGGGTTGACGCGAGCCTGGCGCGATCGCGGCAACGGGACGTTGGCAAGCGGAACCGGGTTATCGCCGGGCATTTCGCCGATGCCGGCCGACGGCAGCGCCGGCGAGGTCCGGTCCACATTGTAAATCAGGCGACCGACATAACGACCGACGTTGCCGGGAACATTCAATCGCGCAATACGGTCAATCCACTTCCAAGCCCCTTCCGCCTCGGTCGCGACACCGTTGATAGCAGTCGAAAGCTCCTTAAATGCTCCACTCGCCATTCCGATATTGGACGCGACGAATGCGAGCCCATCGGACATTTCCTTTAGAACAGAAATCAGGTACTGCGTCGCGCCCGTGACGTCATTGATGCGGCCGGCGGCATCGACGAACACGTTGCGGAGCTGCGTCAGAGCCTGCCCTATGGTTAGTTCCATCGCCGCAGCGCGCTGCTCGAGCGTTGCCGACCCTGCCTGAAAACCCTTGAAGAAAGCTTCCGACGAAACCTTGCCTTCGTTGATTAGTTGCCGGAGCTTCGACACCGACCCACCCGCCTCCTCGATGCCGGCTGCCGCCGCCTGCGCGATAGGCAGAGCACCCTCGAGGATCGAATTGAACTCCTCGGCACGGACGACGCCGGAGCCGAGCGCCTGCGACAACTGAAGCAGCGCACCAGACGATTGCTCCGCCGACTGACCCGAAACGCGTAGCGCGAGCGCGATTCTGTCTGTGAACTGCAGAAGCTCTTCGGTTGAGACCTTCAATTCCTTCTGCACCAGGGCGGCACGGCCATAAAGCGTGCCCAGCGCCTCGATCGGCGCTGCATTCCTCTGCGCAGACGCAAATAGTCGGTCATAGACCTGCGTCAGTTCAGCGCCAGCCAGGCCGGTTATCTTCAGCGCATTCTGGACGCGTGTGAACTGATCCGCGAATTGAATAATTTCGCGGCCACCGAGACCGATACCGAGGACACCAAAGGCTTGACGCAGCCCAGCAAACGACACGGCCGACGAAGCAGCCATGCGCTTAGTGGTGTCCTCGATCTTCTTGTTCGCATCGACAAACCGCTTCTCGATCGCTTTCGTTTCGCGATCGGCGGTCTGTCGCCCGCGCTTCATCTCATTCTCGAAAGACCTGATT
>JAEYTV010000387.1 GCA_023433855.1 Pseudomonadota bacterium
AGGCCGAACAGCACAAGGGTCGGGATCAGATAGACGAAGGTCGGTATCGTCTGCATCAGGTCGAGGATGGGGCGCATGATCTCATAGACCCAGGCCCGGCGTGCAGCGGCGATGCCAAGCGGAACGCCGACCGCCATGCTGACCGCGGTCGCCGCCAGCACGAGTGCCAGCGTTTCGGTGGTTTCCTTCCAGTAACCCTGGTTGTGGATCAGAGCCAGACCGACGGCGGTAAAGACTGCCACCCCCAGCGAGCGGCGCAACCACCATGCGAGAGCCGTGACAACCGCGATCAGAACATAGGGGTTGGGCCACTGCAAGACGAAGAGCAGACCGTCAATCACCGTCGACAGGACTGCCGACAACCAGTCGAAAAACCAGTCGGCATTTGCCGTCAGCCAGTCGACGAAGTCTTTCGCCCAGTTGCCGAGCCGCAACTTGCCGCCGGAATCCGCGAGCCATTCGGGGAGCCAATTCACGTCGGAGCCTACCTGATCCGGGAGAAATCGTCGAAGATGGCGGCCGGCCGGCTCAAGCCGGCCTTCCGTCTAATCGTCAAAGGCCGAGTTCGGATTTGACCGCCGCCAGGCCCGGTTCGCCGGCCTTGGTGGTCACGCCCGCGAGCCAGGGCTCGATCGCGGCGGCGTTCTTCTTCAGCCACTTGGTGGCGGCGTCCTCCGGATCGTCGCCATCATTCAGGATGCCGCCCATGATCTCGTTTTCCATGGCGAGGGAGAATTTCAGGTTCTTGATGAAGGTGCCGACGTTCGGGCACTCCTCCGTAAACCCGGTGCGGACATTGGTGTAGACCTCGGCGCCGCCGAAGTTGGGACCGAAGACGTCATCACCGCCGGAAAGATAGGTCAGCTTGAAATTGGCGTTCATCGGATGGGGCTCCCAGCCGAGAAAGACGACGGGGTCGCCGGCCTTGTCGGCACGCGCGACCTGCGCGAGCATGCCCTGTTCGGAAGATTCGACCACTTCGAATTCCTTCAATCCGAAGGTGTCCTTCTCCACCATGTCGAGAATCAGACGATTGCCGTCATTGCCTGGCTCGATCCCGTAGATCTTGCCGTTCAGTGCATCTTTCTGCGCGGCGATGTCCTTGAAATCCTTTATGCCAAGCTCTGCCCCCTTGGCATTGGTGGCAAGGGTGTATTTGGCGCCGGTCAGGTTCGGGCCGAAGGATTCTACCGACTTGTCCTCAAGATAGGGGCGGACGTCTGCTTCCTGGGTCGGCATCCAGTTGCCAAGGAAGACGTCGATATCCTTGTTCTTCAGGGAACTGTAGGTCACCGGCACCGAGAGCACCTTCACATCCGTCTCGTAGCCGAGCGCCTTCAGGAGAACGCTCGCGGTTGCCGTCGTCGCGGTGATGTCGGTCCAGCCAACATCGGAGAAGCGGACCGTGCCGCAGGCCTCCGGCTCTGCCGCGGCTGCCCCGGTCGCAAGCACCAGCATGGAGGCTGCGGCTGCGAGCGTGATCTTGAGCGAGGTGGTGATGGGCATGACTTGCTCCCCTGTTTTCTGTTCCCGCCATTATCAATATCTGCAAAGGCGAGGCAAGCGTGCGCATGTGCGGCGCAGCCGGAGGTGAATTTGCGACATGCATTGCAAATTTGGCGCGGCGGACGGGATTTTCCTGTGGTTATCGGCCGGGACCGCTTTTCTCGAAGCCTCGGCGGCATCAGAACGCGGCATGGCCAAGCTCTATTTCCACTATGCCACGATGAATGCCGGCAAATCGACGATGCTCCTGCAGGCTTCCTACAACTACCAGGAACGCGGCATGCGCACGGCGATCTTCACGGCCGCGCTCGACGAGCGTGCCGGCAAGGGCCGCGTTGCATCCCGGATCGGCCTTTCTTCGGATGCGATCCCCTTCGGCCCTGACGATGATCTCCTCGCTGCAATCGAAACGATGCATGGGGAGGAGCCAGTCGCCTGCGTCTTCGTTGACGAGGCGCAGTTCCTTTCTGCCGAGCAGGTGTGGCAGCTTGCGCGGGTCTCCGATCGGGTCGGCATTCCTGTCATGGCTTATGGCCTGCGCACCGATTTCCAGGGCAAGCTCTTTCCCGGATCGCAGGAACTGCTGGCGGTTGCCGACGAGTTGCGGGAGGTGCGGACGATCTGCTTTTGCGGCCGGAAGGCGACGATGGTCGTCCGCCTCGACGCGGACGGCAGGCCGGTTCGCGAAGGTGCCCAGGTAGAGGTGGGCGGCAACGAGAAATACGTATCGCTCTGCCGCCGGCACTGGGAAGACCGGATGCGTTGCGAATAGCGGTCTCGACCTCGGGAGAACCCGCTAGCATATTGCGGCAGCCGCGCTATTCTGCAACGGGAGATTGGGAGCGCCATGGCACCAACTGCGGAATTTGACAGGAAGTTCGGGGAGATAGTCGCTCGTCTGAGTGTCCTGCGCGAGGAGATGCAGGCCCCTGCGGCGCTCCTGCGCGACGCGGTCGCCCGCGGGCTGCCTCCAGACGACGAAGGTGTGGTTGCCGAAGATCAGCGCCAGCAGGCGCGCGCGATAGAGCAAGAGGCTGCCGAAGCTGCCATCGCCGATCTGGTTGCGGGATTTGGCGAAGACGTTGCAGCCGGCCGGCGGATCTTCGATATGCGGGCGGAGCCGACCCGGCTCGACAAGCTGGTCGCCTTCTTTTCCAAACCTGCCGTGCGCCGGCGGCAGCAGGCCCGCTTTCGGCGGCGTTTGAAGCCCGGCACGGTTTCGGAACTCCTGGTGCAAGCCGATCGCCTGGCCGGCCTGTTGAAGGACGAACGCACCTTCGTGCGGGCGCAGAGATCGGAGGACGAGAGCTTACTCGTGACATTCTGCAACGAACGGCCGGCCGTGCTGGAGCGGCTGCGCGAAGCGGAACCGACGGCCGATCGCTTCGAGGCGGTCAGCCGGAACGAGCGGTTTATCCAGGTCATGCAGAACCACGTGCTGCAGGTGAACACCCGGATTTCCCGCTACAACGTGCTCCTGCACAAGCTGCTGGCAGACGTGGAGGATCTCCTCATGCTGCATGGTGCTTCCTCGGGTATCGGGGTGTCGCGACCACAGGTGCTGATGATCGAGGACTATCCCAACCTGCATCCGGCAATGGAACGTTTTGCCAAGGGGGTGTTCAGCCATCACGCAAGCAGCCGGCGCAGGGAAAAGGTCGCCCGGGCATTCGCGGACCTGTTTCATGGCGTGGAGGACGTGACGGCAGCTGCTCCCGAAAGCTGACTTTCGGCCGGCCATCAGTTCGCACCGCAGCGCCAAGCAATCGACCCGCAAGGCTTCCGACCCTGATCGGCCCCGGCCTGGAACCAAACGCCGCGGCCGGTTGTGGTCGTCGTGCCAAATGCCTATGTCTGTGAGACAAAATCGGATCCCGCCTCAGAGGAGACAGCATGCTCGACCGGATTACCGCTTTCTTCCAACAGGCCGGCCGTGCCATCGGCCGGGGAATCGGTCTCCTGGTCGCCTGGCTTCTCTGGCCCTTCATGGCCGCGGGCGGGTGGTACGGCAAACGCCACTGGATGGTGAAGGGCCCGATCCTTGCCGTCCTGGCAGTGCTGATCGGGCTCTACGGTTATTTCTTCATCCAGACGCAGATCTGGAGCGGCTTCAATCCGAACTTCGTAGACACCTACCGCTGGTCCGAACGCACGGTGCCGGCGGGCCAGGAACTGCCGCCATCGACCGCGCCGGCGGGCAGCGATGCGACGCCGGCCACTACGGCCGCCAACCCGGCCGCCCGGCAGTGCCAGTCTTCGGCAATCGTCGATGCGGCGGCCGACCTCACGGACTTCAACGTCAACCAGAATGCCTGGATTTCGTCGATGCTGCTCTACCGGCTCGGCTTCTTCGGCATCGACTGGGATCATACTCCGTTTCTCGACAACAAGGCTTCGTTCCAGCGCGGCGTGAACCAGGCGGTGCGGCGGACGTCCACCGAACTTGTCGATACGCTCGGCAGGGTGCGGGGCACCTCCGGGATCAACAGCAATCTCCAGGATGCGCGCGGCAACCTGCAGTTCGACGAATATTCCTGGTATTTCGGGCTTGATCCGTTCGGGTTCAAAACGCCGACGCCGGCCTATTACCGTACCGCGATCGAGAAGCTGAGAGCGTTCAACCAGGATCTGACCGCCTGCAACGCGACGTTCGACACGCGCGCCGACAACTTCATCCAGTTCGTGGACCGGATCTCCAACGATCTCGGCGGTACCGCCGCGATCCTGCGGGAACGTTCCGAAAATCACAGCGCCGGCTGGTTCGACACGCGTGCCGACGATCGCTTCTGGTTCGCCTACGGCCAGCTCTACGGCTATTATGCAGTGCTTTCGGCGGCCGGAGCCGATTTCAGCCAGGTCATCCGCGAGCGCAACCTCGGTCCCTTGTGGAACGAGACACTCGAGCGGTTCAGGGCGGCATTGCGCCTCCAGCCGGCGATCGTCTCGAACGGCCGCGAGGATGGACTGATCATGCCGAGCCATCTGGCGGTCATGGGGTTCCACATCCTGATGGTGCGCTCCAACCTGGTCGAGGTACGTTCGGTGCTGGACCGCTGAGCGTCTTCCGGAAGGCGCGCCCCCCCCAGCCCCGGCGATCTCAGGCCGGACCTAGCTCAGACCGGGCCTAGCTCAGACCGGAATGTGGCCGGTCGTCTTGACCTCCTCCATGACGGCGTAGGTATGGGTTTCGCGCACGCCCGGAAGCGGCAGGATCACCTCGGACAGGAACTGTCGGTAGGCTTCCATACCGGCCACGCGTGCCTTGACCAGATAATCGAAGCCACCGGCAACCATGTGGCACTCCATGACGTCGTCGCTGCGCTTGACGGCGGCCGCGAAGGCATCGAACACGTCCGGCGTCGTGCGGTCCAGCTTCACCTGCACGAAGACGAGGAGATTGCGGCCGAGCTTTGCGGGCGACAGTTGTGCGGTGTAGCCCAGTATGTACCCATCACGGTTCAGACGCTTGACGCGCTCTGCGGTGGCGGTGGGCGAGAGGCTGACACGCTCGGCAAGTTCGAGGTTGCTCAGGCGGCCCTCCTTCTGGAGCGCCCGGAGGATCTTGCGGTCGAGACGGTCGAGTTCCTTCATGTTTCCCTGTGATATGATCAAAAACTAGAGATTTATACGGTTATGATGGCATAAATCCCATGAAATCTCCAGTGAGTTGGACATATATGGGGAATGAAACGGAGACGCCTCATGGACAAGATTGTGACCGAGCCCTTCATCACCTTCGAGGCGCCCTATGCCGGCGATGACGACCGGCTGATCCGGCAGTTTGCGGCTCGCACGAGCTTGACGCCGGGGCAGGACGCGGCCATCGACCAGCGCGCGAGGCGGATGATCAACGCGATCCGCGATGGCTCCGGCAAGGTCGGCGGCGTCGAGGATTTTCTGCGCGAGTACGGTCTGTCGACACGCGAAGGGCTGGCGCTGATGGTGCTGGCCGAAGCGCTCCTGCGGGTCCCCGATGCGCTCACCCAGGATCGGCTGATCGAGGACAAGCTGCGGGAAGGCGGCTGGAGCACGCATGAGGCGTCCGGCGAAAGCTGGTTCGTTTCCGCATCCGCCTGGGCGCTTGCCGTGTCGGCCCGGGTGATCGGGCCCGGCGAAACCCCGGAGGGGATTCTTCGCGGCCTCGTCAAGCGCGTCGGCCTGCCGACCGTCAGAAGCGCCACGAAACAGGCGATGCGGTTTCTCGGCCACCATTTCGTGCTCGGGGAGACGATGAAGGACGCGTTGTCCCGGGCGGCCAGGAGCGAGGAGAAGGGGTACCGGCATTCCTTCGACATGCTCGGCGAGGGGGCACGCACGGCGGACGACGCCCGGCGCTATTTCCACGCCTACGCCGACGCGATCCAGGCGATCGGCGCCCATATGAAGAAGCACGGAAAGGGGAAGCTACTGCCGGACCGCATGGGCATCTCGGTCAAGCTGTCGGCCTTGCATCCCCGCTACGTCGCCACGCATCGCGACCGCGTCATTCGCGAACTGGTGCCCGATCTGCTCGATCTTGCGCGAATGGCCAAGGAGCATCAGCTCAATTTCACCGTCGACGCGGAAGAAGCTGACCGGCTCGAACTGTCACTGGACGTGATAGCGGCCACCTTCTCCGACCCGTCACTTGCCGGCTGGGACGGCTTCGGTCTGGCGATACAGGCCTACCAGAAGCGCGCGATGGCGGTGATCGATCATGTCGACCAGCTGTGTGCGACGCTTGGAAGGCGGATGATGGTACGGCTCGTCAAGGGAGCCTACTGGGATATGGAAGTGAAGCGGGCGCAGGAGCGGGGACTGGACGATTATCCGGTCTGGACCCGCAAACCCGCGACGGACCTTGCCTATCTCGCCTGCGCCCAGCAGCTTCTTTCCAAGCGGGCGCGCATCTTCCCGCAGTTTGCGACCCACAATGCCCTTACCGTTTCCACTATCCTGGAACTGGCCGGCCCGGATCGTACCGGCTTCGAATTCCAACGGCTGCACGGCATGGGCGAAGCGCTCTACGACGATCTGCTGGAAAGCAACGACCGCGTCGCCTGCCGGATCTACGCGCCGGTCGGCGGCTATCGGGATCTTCTCGCCTATCTGGTGCGGCGGCTTCTGGAAAACGGCGCCAACTCGTCCTTCGTGGCGGTCGCAGGCGACAGGAACGTTCCGGTCGAAAAGCTGCTGGAGAGGCCGGCTGAAAGGCTCGGCCTCGATAACGGGATCAGCGCGCGGCACAAGCAGATCCCGTTGCCCTCCGACATCTATGGCCGGCGCAAGAACAGCGCCGGGTTCGAGTTCGGTCACCGGCAAGGACTGGAGCGACTGCTGGCGTCCCTCACCAGGCCCATGGCGGAGGTGGCTGCAGGCCCGCTTGTCGTTGGCGTCACGTCGAAGGCGGACCCAAAACCGGTACGATCCCCATCCGATCCCTCCAGGCTGGTCGGGACGGTGAAGGAAGCAACGCCTGCCGAGGTGGATGCGGCCTTCGCCGCTGCTTCCAAGGCTTTCCGCGCCTGGTCGCGGCAACCGGTCGAGATGCGGGCCGCCTGCCTGGAGCGCGCCGCCGGGCTGCTCGAGGACAATCGCGACAGGCTTCTGGCCCTGCTGGCGGCAGAAGCCGGCAAGACGCTGGACGACGGAATTGCCGAGATCCGGGAGGCGGTGGATTTCTGCCGCTACTACGCCGACAAGGGACGCGAGCTTTTTGGCGCGCCGACCCCCATGCCCGGCCCGACCGGCGAGGACAACCGGCATCTGTGGCGCGGGCGCGGCGTGTTCGGCTGCATCTCGCCCTGGAATTTCCCGCTCGCCATATTCCTTGGGCAGATCTCGGCGGCACTCGTCGCGGGCAATGCGGTGGTGGCCAAACCGGCGCCACAGACGCCATTGATCGCCTTCGAGGCCATCAAGCTGTTCCATCAGGCCGGCGTTCCGGCAGACGTCCTGGCGCTGGTGCCGGGCGGTCCGGATGTCGGCAGCGCGATCACCGCGCATCCGAAGCTTGCCGGCATCGCCTTCACCGGCTCGACGAATACAGCATGGGCGATCAACCGGGCGCTTGCCGCCAAGGACGGGCCGATCGTGCCGCTGATTGCCGAGACCGGCGGGATCAACGCGATGATCGTCGACGCGACGGCGCTTTCGGAACAGGTGGCGGACGATGTCATCACGTCTGCCTTCCGCTCCGCCGGCCAGAGGTGCTCGGCGCTCCGCCTGCTCTTCCTGCAGGATGACGTGGCGGACGGCATGCTGACGATGATCGAGGGAGCCGCAGCGGAACTGAACCTTGGCGACCCCCTGCGACCGAATACCGATGTCGGGCCGATCATCGATGAAAAGCAGCGGGAGATGCTGGCGCGCCACGTGGAGGCGATGCGCGGCAAGCAGAAGGTCCGTTATGCGGGCAAGGTGCCGGCGACGGGCAACTTCTTTGCTCCGCACATCATCGAACTCGACAGTGCCGCCGCGCTGACCAGGGAGGTCTTTGGCCCCGTCCTGCACGTGGTGCGCTACAAGGCCAGGGAACTGGACAAGGTGATCGCGGCGGTGGACGCGACCGGCTACGGACTGACCCTCGGGATCCACAGCCGCATCGAATCCACCATTCGCAAGGTCACGGAGGCACTCGACGTCGGCAATGTCTATGTCAACCGCAACATGATCGGCGCCGTGGTCGGGACCCAGCCCTTCGGCGGTTCAGGTCTTTCCGGGACCGGCTTCAAGGCGGGCGGGCCAGCCTATCTGATGCGCTTTGCCGAAGAGCAGGTGATCTCGGTCAACACGGCGGCCGCCGGCGGCAATGCGAGCCTGATCGCGATCGGCGAGGGGTAAGGTCCGGTCGGGCCAAGGCCCGAGCGGGCCACTCCTTCGAACTCATCGGGCAACGATCGCCCCGGCCGCAAGGGAAGGCGCCGACGGACACGACGGCCTCCAGCCCGCTCCGGCCGCGGGGTGCAGCAAACCGGAGCGACATTGGCGGGAAGAGTGCGGAGCGATCGCGGTCCTCCTCGTCAGGCGTTTTCGTCGTATTTGAGGGCCTTGGCCTTCGCCATGATGCTCTCCAGCCAGCCGAGCATCAGGGCCGAGACCACAAAGGCGAGGTGGATGATCGTGTACCACATCAGCTTGCCGTTGTCGTACTGGTGGGCGTTGAGGAAGATCTGCAGAAGGTGGATCGAAGAGATGGCCACGATGGAAGACGCGACCTTGATCTTCAGGCTGCCCGCATCGAGCTTGCCAAGGAAGGATACGTCCGCCTCGGTTTCATCGAAGCGGCTCACGAAATTCTCATAACCCGAAATCATCACCATGACGATGAGGCTTGCGACCAGCGCCGCATCGATCAGCCCGAGCATGGCAAGGATCATCTGCGCCTCGTCGAGCGTGAATACTTCCTTGGCGACCTTGAGGAATTTCGCCGCGAACGACACGGCATAGACGGCCAGTGCGGCGACGAGGCCGAGATAAAAGGCGACAAGGATCCAGCGGCTCGACAGGATGATCCGTTCGACCAGCAACTCCAGCGATTTCATGCGCTTCATGTTCTCCACGTTAAAACCGCGCTTCCTTAACCGGGCAGGGTAGCGGCTGCAATAGAGCCGGCGACCGTGGTATTCCTGCCACGCTCTCCCGCGGCCATAAACATGAATCAAATTGTCATGTTTTTATAATTGACAAATCCACTCATGTTTTTTACTGGCGTGGTCAGGGCAAATTCCGCCTCTCGCCACATTCCAGCCACGTTTGAAAACGGCCGCTTCCGGTACGCTTCCGCGCGCCGCGTCGAGGCGTGCCTGAAAGGGACAGTTATGGTCAACCGGCATCCGCGCTCAATCCTCGCCACCTGCACGGCAACTGCTTTGCTTTTCCAGAGCTCGGGTCTGCTTGCTCAATCCGCTCCCGCAGATGAGCCCGGCACGGAGGCCGGAGGCGTCGCCCGCGACACCTACCTGACGCCAATCGTGAGATCGTCGGGGCAGAATGACCCCTATCGGATTCCGGCCGCGACCAGCACGATCAGCGCAGACGAGATCGAGCAGTTCGGCGGGAAGAACCTGGATGACGTCATCCGCGCCACGCCGGGTACCTTTACCCGAGACAACGTTCAGAACCCGGGCGTTGCGGTGAACATCCGCGGGCTGGAAGGCTCCGGCCGCGTGAACATGATGATCGACGGCGTCCGACAGAATTTCCGCTTCACGGGCCACGAGGCTCAGGGACTGACCTATATGGATTCAGCCTTCCTTGCCGGCATCGACATCACGCGAGGCTACGTGGCAGGTGCGGGGGGCGGTAATGCGCTGATGGGTGCTGTCAACTTCCGCACCTACGACATCGACGACCTGATCGATGCCGGGAAGAACTACGGCGGGTTTGCAACGGCAACCTATGGGACCAACCAGGCGGGTTGGGCCGAGGCGGCAATCGGCGCCTACAAGTTCGATGATTCCCTGGGTGTCCTGGGGGGGATCAGTAAACGGGATTCCGGCAACTACGACAATGGCAGCGGGGAACGGGTGCCGTTTACGGAGTCGGACCTGATTTCGGGACTTTTCAAGATTGAATTCACGCCGAGCGATGAGCACAGGTTCGAGCTGAGCGCAAATCTGCTTAACGACGACTTCCTGGCCAACTCGTATTTCCAGACGATCAAGTCACGGATCTACAACTTCGGCTATTCCTACGACCCGGGAAATGATCTCTTCGATCTGAAGATCAACGCCTACCGCAGCGATCTCCTGATGAACTACGACGACAGCCCGCTGTTTGCCGGAGGCGGGTCGGCCCTCGGCCGCGAGATCGAAGATACCGGAACGGGTTTTGATGTCACCAATACCTCCCGTTTCAACGTCGGGGAAGTCGCGGTCCGGAGCAGCTACGGCTTTGAGTATTTCACAGACGACTACGATGTGATCAACAGCACGGCAAGCCCCGCATCGGGGGTGAACGGATCGGGCGAGAATACGAACTACAGCATCTTTTCCTCGACCGAGTTCAGCTACGGTATTGCGGCGCTGACGGTAGGGCTGCGTTATGACCGCTACCAGCTGGAAGGGAGCGGAGCGGTTGCCGCGGGCAATCCACTTGGTATGCCGGCCGGCCCATACAGCGTGGATCGCTCGGATGGACGGGTGAATCCCAGCGTGACGTTGGCGCTTGATCCCACCGACTGGTTCCAGCCCTACGTGACCTATGCGGAAACGTCGCGACCGCCGACGATCAACGAGACCTTCGTCGGGGGCACTCATCCGGGCGTCGGACCCATGCGCTTCTTCCCCAATCCCTTCCTGGAGCCAGAGATCTCGAAAGGATGGGAAATCGGCGCCAACTTCAACTTCGAGGGAGTCCTGGATGCCGGCGATACTCTGCAGGTGAAGGTGGACTACTTCAACAACCGGATCGACAACTACATCACCGCGGCTTTCACAGCCGGAGGCGGGATGTATTTCGACAACGTCGCCGGTACCTCGACTGTGCAGGGGATAGAATTGCAGGCGGCCTATGATGCCGGCCGCTATTTCGGCAGCATCGCCTATACCTACACCGACTCCGACCTGCCTTCGCAGACGAACGGCCTGGGGGCCCAGAGCTATCTTCCAGAACATGTCTTCACGGCGACAGCAGGTGCCCGTTTCCTCGAGCAGAAGCTGACACTCGGCGGGCGGCTCTACGCTGTTTCGGAGAGCTATGTCGGGGAGGTCAATGTCGGTCCGGGCCAATCTCCCTACGAACCGGGATACGGACTTGTCGATCTGTTCGCCAACTACAAGTTCGAAAATGGCATCGAACTGTCGGCAAACGTCAGCAACGTGTTCGACAACAGCTACACACCGGCGCTCAGCACTCCGCCAGGCGGCAGCACGGTCGACACCGGACGTGGCAGGACGTTCTTCATCACCGCCAAAGCGAAGTTCTAGGCGGGCGCCACCTGACCGGAGTTTCAAAGGTGGCGCGGGAAACCGTGCCGTCTCGTCGTTGCCACGCGTGTCCGGCGGCCGGCGCCGGGCCCATTCACAGGCAGCCGTTCTTCCGCTACTCATAGGACCGGGGAATAATCGCGGAGGATCGCATGGCAGCCGTCGGGTCGGATATCGAGATCGCACGCGAGGCCCGGAAAAAACCAATCCTGCAAATCGGGGAGAGGCTCGGGATTCCGGCGGAGGCACTGGCACCTTACGGCCACGACAAGGCCAAGGTCGGGGCGGACTTCATCCGCTCGCTTGCCGATCGGCCGGACGGCAAGCTGATCCTCGTCACCGCCATCAACCCGACGCCGGCGGGTGAGGGGAAGACGACCACCACGGTGGGTCTCGGCGACGGCCTGAACCGCATCGGCAAGAAGGCTGTCATCTGTATCCGCGAGCCATCGCTCGGCCCATGCTTTGGCACCAAGGGAGGAGCGGCTGGCGGCGGCTATGCGCAGGTCGTGCCGATGGAGGATATCAACCTTCACTTCACCGGTGACTTCCACGCCATCACGTCGGCGCACAACCTGCTTTCGGCGATGATCGACAATCACATCTACTGGGGCAATGCCGAGGATATCGATGTGCGGCGGATAACCTGGCGGCGGGTGATGGACATGAATGACCGGGCGCTGCGCCAGATCGTCGGTTCCCTCGGCGGGGTTGCGAACGGTTTCCCGCGCGAAAGCGGTTTCGACATTACCGTGGCGTCAGAGGTGATGGCGATCCTCTGCCTTGCGGCCGATCTGGAAGATCTCGAGCGGCGGCTCGGGGAGATCGTCATCGGCTACCGATTTGACCGCACGCCGGTATTTGCCCGCGACCTGAAGGCGCATCGGGCGATGACGGTGCTGCTGAAGAACGCCATGCAGCCGAACCTCGTCCAAACACTCGAAAACAGCCCGGCCTTCGTGCATGGCGGGCCCTTCGCCAATATCGCGCACGGCTGCAATTCGGTGATCGCCACGAAGACTGCCCTCAAGCTCGGTGACTATGTGGTGACGGAGGCGGGGTTCGGCGCAGATCTCGGCGCCGAGAAGTTCTTCGACATCAAGTGCCGCAAGGCGGGGCTGCAGCCCGCCGCGGCAGTGATCGTCGCGACCGTCAGGGCGCTCAAGATGAACGGCGGCGTCCGCAAGGATGATCTGGGGCGGGAAGATGTCGAGGCACTGAAGCGGGGATGCGCAAATCTGGGCCGCCATATCGCCAACGTGCGCAAGTTCGGCGTCCCGGTGGTCGTGGCAATCAACCATTTCACATCCGATACCGCGGCGGAGATCGCCGCCGTGAAGGACTACGTGGCGCGACACGGAGCGGATGCCATCCTGTGCCGCCACTGGGCGGAGGGCTCGGCCGGCATCGAAGAGCTTGCCGAGAAGGTCGTCGAGCTTGCCGACAGCGGCCAGGCGGCATTCCAGCCGCTTTATCCCGAACATCTGCCCCTGATGGAAAAGATCGAGATTGTGGCCTCCAAGATCTACCATGCCGCGGAAGTCACGGCCGACAGG
>JAEYTV010000405.1 GCA_023433855.1 Pseudomonadota bacterium
GGCCAGGAAGGCGGCCGGTCCGTCGGAAAGTCCGAAACGCTGCAGCATGCCGGAGATCATTCCGAACTGGCCGTTGTACATCCATCCCCACATGAAGCTGCCGATGGCCATCGGCACGATCCAGGGCGGCATGGTCAGCATGCGAAAGAGTGCGCGTCCGGGCACTGCGGCGTTCAGCATGGTGGCACCGAAGGTGCCGATGACCATCTTTATGGCGACGGAAAAGAAGGTCCAGATGAAGGTCCTTGCAATGACCTGTGCGAAGCTCGCATTGAAGATCTTTTCGTAGTTCGTCCAGCCCACCCACTCCGTCGTCCGCCTCAACGAGGCATCCGTGAAGGATAGAATGAAGGTGTCGACGAGGGGATAGGCGACGATGGCCGCGACATACAGAAGAGCCGGCGTCAAAAGCAGCCAGGCAAAGAAGACGGCGCTTGGCCTTCCCTCCATCGCAAACCTCCTCAGGCCGATCGCGCGTGCGATGTCACGGCTTCGCCGCGCAGGCATGCATCGAAGCGGCTCCAGACCGGGGCAAGATCCACAAC
The DNA here is from genome assembly GCA_023433855.1 of Pseudomonadota bacterium. Classification (GTDB taxonomy): domain Bacteria; phylum Pseudomonadota; class Alphaproteobacteria; order Rhizobiales; family Rhizobiaceae; genus Neorhizobium. The sequence goes on from JAEYTV010000405.1 coordinate 546, forward strand.
CTTTCGACCCGCACGAGCCTCATCCATGGCAAGCGCAAGGATTCCTGCCTCCAGCGCATCGATGGCCGAAACGGGCTGCTTCGTGCCGTGGCGGACAAAAGCCAGCAGATCCTCTACCATCTGCTCATCCGCTCCGTAGTGCTGGGACTGTGCCGATGGCGCTTCGTAGGTTTTGGAAACGATGCGTTCTGTTGTTCGTGCATCGTGGATATCGAGGAAGCCGCGGACGAAGTCGCCCTCCGCCATGCCGTGCGAACCGATCACACAAAACCGCCTGAACTCATCAGGAACGTTGAGATTGGTGTGAAAGGTCATCGACGCACCGTTTTCGTATTCAACGATGGCGGTTTGGAAGTCGACTATGTCTCCGTCGCTGTCGAAGACCTTGTCCGTTCCCTGCCAGCCACTCGGCTTCCTGTAATAGACCTCCACGTCGTTGGCCCGCAGACCCTGGGGCGAATTCTGCGGAACGAAGCTCTTTCGCCCTCCAAAGCTCGCCACGTAGCGAGGCCTGGCGCCAACCACGCCATTGTAGAGGTCCAGGTCGTGGCAGCATTTCTCAAGCATGAAACCTCCGGCGTAGCGGCCATACCGGCGCCAGTCCCGCATGAAGAAGGCGCCGTGGTAGGGCTGGATATGCTCGGAAGCCTCGATGGAGACAATCTCGCCGAGCCTGCCATCCGCCTGAGCTTCGCGAAGGTCCCGATAAAGCGGGGAATAGCGCAGCACCAGACCGACCAGCAGCCTCTCCTGGCCATGCTCATGCAGCAACGACGCCAGCGCATAGCTCTCGTCGATCGAGACGACGATCGGCTTCTCGGTGAACACCGTCAGTCCAGCCTCAAGCCCCGTCCGGATATGCTCAAGATGCATGTGGTTGGGCGAGCCGATCATGAGGAGATCGAACGTCTCCGAAGCGATGAGCTGCTGGGGGGTCGGATAGGAACGCCCTGCCGGGATTCCGGCCTCGGTCAGGCCAGCCAGCCCGGCCGGAGCCGGGTCGACATACCCGACGATCTCAAATTCATCGTCGATCTGATTGAGGGTGCGACCGAGGTAGCCAAGCCGGAATCCAAGCCCCAAGATGGCGACTTTCATACTGGTATTCCCACGCTGTTCCCGAAATTATTTTTCATAACCTGCGAGATGTAGGCGGCGGCGTCAACTCAAATTTAGCGCGTGCTGCTGCAGATGAAATTCATTTTCATTCGCCAATGAATGACCATCACGATTCAATCTGTAATTGCATCTTGTTCCGTTCGTTGAAGGCCATGATCGCGTGGAGCGCGGAAGGATCGGTCAGGGACGCATCCGCCCAGGACATTCCATAACCCTTCCTGGTCTGGTGACCGACTTATGTGCCGCAAGAGAGAGCACGGCCGCTCCCGGGACCTTTGACTGCACGTCACCAGGCTCGACGCGGCATTCAAAAGCAGATGCGGCGGAGTATTGGCCCGGAATCAGTTGGCGAAACTGTTCGACAGCCGTTCCAGGTCTTCCGAGATCGCTACAGCTGCTGATTGCAGAATTGGCACATATCGTTCGCAGGCTTCCTGCTCCGACCCGAAGGCGGACTTGAAGTAGGTGAGTCCCATGCTGGCCAGCACCCGTCCGTTCTGGCCGATGATCGGAACAGCGATGGTATTGGAGTTCTTAGGCTCCACCAGGGAGGACCGTGTGGCGTAGCCCGCAGCGCGGACACTCCGCAGGACACGCTCTAGTTCATCTGGATGGTGGCTCAGCGCATTCTCCGGATCATTCGACCTTCTCAGGATGTCGATGATCAGGTCGATCTCGTCCTGGTCCAGGAAGGCAAGATAAGCAAGCCCCAAACCCCGCGTGAGCAGGCACAGACGCCGGTTGACGGTACTGTGGAAGGGCGAGATCAGGCTGTCCGGTACCGTGCTGAAACGCACGACTATTCCATCGTAGTCCGGCAGCGCTATGGCAATCGGCCATTTGTGCTTGCGCGTGATTGCGATCGCCCAGGCACGACCCGCCTCCACGACCAAGGGACCCTTGTGGTAACCGGAACTCAATGAAGTGACCTGCGCGCTGACCTGGTATCCGCCTTGGCGTGCATCGTTTTCCACGTAGCCTGCCTCCTCCAGCGTTCGCAGGATTCTGACGAGTGTCGGTTTCGGCAGCTTGGTGCGCGCATGTAACTGAGCGATCGTGTTGATCGGCTGCAGGTTCAACTCTTGCAGAACACTCATCGCGCGTTCGATTGATCGAATACCCATGCACCCCCTCCTCCCGAATCGAAGCGCCGACTGTTCCGCGCAGCGAAACGCCTTGGATGATAGGTTGTCGCCAAACGGAGTCAAGCTCTAGGCACTCGAACACATCGGAGAAAGGGATTGTCATGGCTGCGGCAGTTGAACAGAAGAACAACCGGGAAGAAGCCAGAAGGCTCATGGCGACCGTCGACGACGCCGTTGCCAACGCGCTGCTCAACGGCGCGATCGATCTCCACGTTCACTCCGGACCATCGACCATGCCGCGCCAGCTGGATCATCTGCAGGCCGCTGACGAAGCCGCCGCCGCGGGAATGCGCGCCGTGCTGTTCAAGGATCACCACTACTGCGTGTCACCCGTCATTCCGATGATGGAGCGTGTTTTCGGAGATCGAGGATTGTCGATGTTCAGCGGCCTCGTGCTCAACAACTCGACCGGCGGGTTCAACCCCTTCGTGGTTGACGCGCAACTGAAAATGGGAGCGAAACTGATCTGGATGCCGACCGCGCAGGCGGCTAACCATATCCGTAGTTCGCATCGCAAGACCCGACTGGCGTCCAACGTGCAGTTGAGAAGCTCACCGGCGCTCACGGTGGTAGACCCTTACGGAAACATCATCGACGAGGTGAAGCAGATCCTCGACATGGTGGCGGAGTTCGACGTCATCCTGTCTTCCGGACATCTCCATGTCTGGGAGATCTGGAAACTCTTCGATGAAGCGCGCGCGCGCGGCGTCAAGCGGCTGCTCATCAACCACCCGATGTACGGGCTGCATTTCACTTATGAGGACATTCGAGACCTCGCTCAGCTGGGCGCCGTGGTGGAATGCTCCGCCGGCATGTATGTCGACTCGCGGTTCAACGTCTATTCCCCCGAGGAACTCAAGGAACATATCCTAGCCGCTGGCGTCGCCCAGTCTTCGATCGGCTCGGATCTCGGCCAGGTCGATAATCCCACGCCGGTCGAGGGTATGCGCCAGGCGATCAAGCTTTGTCTGGCTCTCGGGTTCACGGAAGCCGAGGTCCGCACCATGGTCGCCGACAATTCTGCCCGGCTGCTCGGATTGACGGATTGACCGCTGCAGCGGCGGAAGCGGACCGCATGCAGACCGTCGTTGTCCAACAGCCGGGTGGCCCTGAAGTCCTGCGCATCGTCGAGCAGCCGCGGCCTCAGCCCGGCCGTGGCGAAGTTCTGGTGAAGGTGGTTGCCGCAGGCGTGAACAGTCCCGACATCCAGCAACGCCGGGGGCTTTACCCACCGCCCCCTGGGGCTTCGCAGATACTTGGTCTGGATATCGCCGGAGTGGTGGTGGAAACCGGCGACGCCGTCATCACTCCGGCCGTTGGCACCCCCGTATGCGCATTGGCGAATGGCGGCGGCTACGCGGAATTCTGTGTTGTTCCTGCCGTGCAGTGCATGCCAGTTCCGAAGGGTTTCAGCTTTGTCGAGGCCGCATCACTGCCAGAGGTCTTCTTCACCGCCTGGAACAATCTGATTTGGCTCGCAAGGCTCGGAGAGACGGAGTCTCTTCTGGTCCAGGGAGGAACCAGCGGTGTCGGGATGGCAGGTATTCAGATCGCCAGGCACCTCCGCAATGCAACGGTGTTCGCAACAGCTGGTTCGGAGCAGAAACGCGACGTCTGCCTGGCGATCGGGGCCAAGGCTGCTCTCGACTACCGGGGCGCCTGGGCCGATGAAATCCGCAGCTTGACACAGGACCACGGCGTTGACGTCATCCTCGACGCGCAAGCAGGCCCCAATACCCAGAAACAACTCGACCTTCTCACATACGACGGACGGCTTGTGTTCATCGCCAGCCATCAAGGCAGTACCGCCGAGGTGAATATCCGGGCTCTGGTGCGCAGGCGCCTGACGATCACCGGATCGACGTTGCGCCCGCGCCCGCCGAGCTACAAGGGTCGCATCGCTCGCGAACTGGTTGAACAAGTCTGGCCCCTGCTCGAGGACCGGCGCATCGTCACCTATATCCATCAGGTCCTGCCGTTCGCGGATGTGCAGGAGGCCCACTCCATCCTCGACGAAAACCGACAGATCGGCAAAGTCGTTCTCGCGGTCGACGCGCTGTTGGCCGAGCGCGTCCCCGAGCCGGTCAACGGGCGCTGATTTCGTTCAGCTTGCGCGGACCGGCTGCAGGTCCGCGGCCCCTACCGGACGCTGCCTTCACCGGCAGGCATCGGATAGTCGTCGGCGTTGAGAACCCAGCCTGGCTTCGCCGAGAAATCGAAGCGAGGAGGCGCGAAGATATCAACCAGTTGATTGACACCTTGGGATTCGGCAGTCGTGGTATGAATTGCCGGCGGCGGGATGACGCAGATCGACGGCGACTCGCAGAAAAGATGCTCGTCCTCTCGCCAGATGTTCATGTTGGTCGTCCATGGCCAACGCAGGTGATGGGTGAAGGATCCGCTCAAGGCGAGCGAGCACTGCTCGAAGTCGT
>JAEYTV010000498.1 GCA_023433855.1 Pseudomonadota bacterium
TTCCACTCCGATTTCGGATGGATGCCCACCAGCGCGCCGCATCCCACCGAGGACATAGGCTGGGCCTTGGTGAAGATCTCCGCGTCTGGGCCGATACCGACCTCAAGATACTGCGACCACAGACCCATGCCCTGCAGCAGCGTCTTGACCTCGCGGGCCTTGTCGGAACCGGCAACCAGGCCTCGCAGGTTGTCCCCGAGGACAGGTGCAAGCCGCTGGCGCACTTCCTGGGCCCGTAGCGGATCTCCCTTTGCCTGCTCTTCGATCACCCGCTCGAGCATGCTGTCGGCAAATGTCACGCCGGCGGCCTTGATCGCCTGCAGGTCGCAGGGCGCAAGCAACTCGCCCGCCGAACCGTCGAGAAACGATGCGAGGCTGCCAAGATCGGGCAGATCGGCCGCCCGACGAAGCACATTCACCAGCTCACCCTTCTCCAACAGCTCCGACACCGTTGGCGCGATCCCGGAGAGATCAAGCAGCCGACCTGACGAGAACAGGACGGGGCAGGGGCCACTTACCGCGTTCAGCCATACCCGGCCGACCAACAACGCGTCCTCCGCGTCTGCTGGCAGAATGGCTTCAGGAGCCAAGGTCTGTTGGACGCCCATCATCTATCCTCCCCTTGCGCATGTCGTAGACAATACGCCCCCGGCTCTTGTCAGGATGTCTGACAACGAGCAGGTCCCGGTTGTAGAGCGACTTTTGGAAGCTGTCCAGCGTGCACCAGACTGCATCCTCAAGAATCCAGATCGATCCAACATTCCAGCTCCCTTCAACCGCCCCTCAGGGCATCGCCAGATCAAGATCGAGGCGGTATGCGGCGCCCTCCAGATGGTTGCGCATGGCCTCTCTGGCTCTCGCTGGCTCATGCGTGGCTATCGCGTTCCGGATGGCAACATGTTCAGCGATGGTCACCTCGACGATCTCTTCCAGAACGGCTGCGGCCCGCGCGGCATTGATCGTGTAGTGGATGCGCTCGCCGATAAAGCCGATGACCTGATGGAAATAATCATTGCGGGTGGCAGCCGCGACAATTCGATGAAATGCAAGGTCGGCGACGATTCCCTCTTCGGTCCACTTCTCGGCGCCTGTCATCCGGGTCAATGCGTCATCGAGTTGCGCAAGGTCTTGTGCGCTATGGTGGGCCGCAGCCAGCCCGGCAGCCTCGACCTCCAGCGCAAAGCGCAGCTGGAACAGACTTCGGAAGTTTTCCCGGTCGGAGAGGTTTCCCTGTTCGATGCGAAGCGACGGCCGGCGCCCGGTCTCGGTTGCGAATGCCCCCACCCCCTGCCGGGTTTCGACCAGCCCTTCGTTGCGCAAGTGGGCGATCGCCTCCCGCACCACGGAGCGGCTCACTCCGAAGGTCTTCGCCAAAAGATGCTCCGTGGGAAGTTTTTGGCCGGGTGCAATCCGGCCGTCTGTGATTTCCCGGGCAATGTCTGCGGCGATGCGGGCCGGGAGATGTTCTGCCCGCCTGATCTGTCCGAAATCCATTAATGTCACTCTAGGCCCTCCTCCTTCCCGAAGCCTCTACAGACTGGCTGGAAACGTCAGCTGGCACCCGGGATTCATCGCAAGATCGGGGTCGATCGCCCTCTTTATGGCGGTCAGCAGCTTGCGATGGGTCGATGGCAGCCGCTTGTCCAGATCGGGTTGCTTGAGCCTGCCAATGCCGTGTTCGGCGCTGATGCTGCCACTATAGCGGTCGACCACCTCATTCAGGACTGTCTTCGCGTCTGCTATCCGGCGGGCTCGTTCTTCCGACGAGAGACCGGCAGGCGGGAGCACGTTCAGATGGACGTTGCCATCGCCGACATGGCCGTAGGAAACAGCCACGCAATCGGGAAGTGCCTCGAGAAGGGCGTTTTCCGCCTCAGCAACGAAGGAAGCGAGTTGAGAAAGGGCAACAGAGACATCGCTGCGCAAATGGGAGCCTCGCCTCGCCTGCCCTTCGTTCATGCCCTCGCGTATAAGCCAGAGATTGCGGGCCTGCGCCTGCGAGGATGCGATCGTTCCGTCTGAAACGAGGCCGTCCTCCATCACGCCTTCCAGGAAGCGCTGCATGAGGTCATCGACATCGACCAGCCCGGAACCGGAAATCTCCATCAGAACATAGGCGGGGTAGTCCGCTGCAATCGGGATCGCCAAATCGGGCATTGCCTCGCGAGCTAGCGTAAAGGCGAGCGGCGGCATGAATTCGAAAGCCGACATCAGGTCGCAGCAGTCCCGACGGGCACGACGGTAAAGGGTGATCGCATCTTCCAGTGAGCTCAACCCCAGCAACGCCGTCGCGATCCGGTCAGGATAGGGCGTGAGCTTGACCGACACGGCAGTGACGATCCCGAGGGTTCCTTCTGCGCCGATGAAAAGCTGCTTCAGGTCGATGCCCCGGTTATCCTTTCGCAGCGTCGACAGGCCGTCGAAGACAGAGCCGTCAGGCAGGACGACTTCCAGCCCGAGGACGAGTTCTCGGGTCATGCCATATTTCAGAACGTTGATGCCGCCGGCATTGGTTGAAACATTGCCGCCGATTCGACAACTGCCCTGCGCCCCGAGTGCGAGCGGGAAGAACATCCCCTTTTCCGCAATCGCCTCCTTCATTTCCGACAGGATGCAACCTGCCTCTACGACGGCGGAAAAATCCGAAGCGTCGATTTTGCGGATCCGGTTCATGCGCTCCAGGCTCAGCACTACCTGTCGATCAGGCTGGTCCGGAACGGCACCCAGGACCAGGCCGGTATTCCCGCCTTGGGGTACGATCGAAAGTCCGAGTTCGCGGCATGCCTTGACTGCGGCGGCGACCTCCTGCGTCGAGCGTGGACGCAGAACGGCGACCGCGCCGCTCTCCACATCCCCATGCCAGTCGCGGCAATAGCGCGCCACGGCCTCGACATCGGTCAGGACGATGTCTGTTCCAAGTGCCTCCTCCAAAGCCAATCCATCGTTGCCGCTCCCATCCATGTCCGCCACTGTCGTGCTGTTCCCTTGACTCGTCCGCTCCCGCGGCAGCAGATTTGGACATCTGCGCCAGCGGCAACTATCCTGTTTGCAGCTCGACCATATAAAGTTATCAGACAACCGTACAAGTCAAATCGTCTTGGCGGGATCCAATGCCGGATCCGCTGCAGCAAATGGAGGTCGCATGCACATCCTGATCGTCGGGGCAGCCGGAATGGTTGGCCGCAAGCTCACCGCGCGTCTTGTCGCAGACGGCGCCATAGGCGAGGCCCCCGTCGAGAAACTGACGCTGGTGGATGTGGTGAAGCCGCAGCAGCCGACCGGGTTCCAGGGCGCGGTAGACACCTATGAAGCCGATCTTTCCGCGGCTGGCGAAGCTCAGCGGCTTGTTCAATCAAGACCGGACCTGATCTTCCATCTGGCTGCGATTGTTTCGGCGGAAGCGGAACTGGATTTTGACAAAGGCTACCGGGTCAACCTCGACGGCACACGGGAGCTTTTCGACGCAATCCGCCTTGCAAACGGCGAGGACGGCTATAAGCCTCGCGTCGTCTTTACCTCTTCGATCGCCGTTGTCGGGGCACCGCTGCCGTTCCCGATCCCCGACCACTTCCACCTGATGCCGCTTACCAGCTACGGCACACAGAAAGCGATTTCCGAACTGCTCCTGTCGGACTACACCCGACGTGGCTTCTTCGACGGGATCGGCATTCGCCTGCCGACGGTGTGTATCCGTCCGGGCAAGCCGAACAAGGCTGCTTCGGGATTCTTCTCGAGCATCCTCAGGGAACCCTTGATCGGAGAGGAGGCGATGCTGCCGGTACCGGAGGACGTTCGCCACTGGCATACGTCTCCTCGGTCCGCCGTCGGTTATCTGATCCATGCAGCCAAGTTGGACCTCGGCGAAGTCGGCCCACACCGCAATCTTTCCATGCCCGGCGTCAGCGCGACGGTGGGCGAGCAGATCGAAGCTCTTCGCCGGGCCGCTGGAGACCGGGCGGTGAAGCTCATCAAGCGGGTGCCGGACCCGATGATCATGCAGATGGTCGCCGGCTGGGCAGCCGGCTTCGAGGCCAAACGGGCGCTTGCCCTCGGCTTCGTGGCCGAGAAGAACTTCGATGAAATCATCCAGGTCCATATCGAGGATGAGTTGGGCGGCAGCCTCTAACATCGTCATGGTGCCGGTCAGGCTTGGCGGTCGGCCGAAAAAGGGGAGGTGCCGGGCACCTCTCAGGACATCATTGAGACGGGCGGCGCTGACCGGCTGGACCTCACGGTCACGCGGGCGCCGCTTGCGGGCGATTCTTGCGAACGTGCTCTATCAGGACCCGTAACTTGGGTGCCAGGTTGCGTCGGCTGGGGAAATAAAGAAAGAACCCGGGAAATGGCGGAAGATATTCCTCCAGCAGCGGGACGAGTTCGCCCCGGGCAATATAGGGGCGGAACGTCTCCTCCATGCCGAAGGTGATTCCCCCGCCGGCGCACGCCATTCGAATCATGAGCCACATGTCGTTCGTGGTGACCTGTGGATGCACAGCCACGGCGATGTCACGTCCGCCTTCTTCGAACTCCCACCGGTAGGGTGCAACGCCGGGTCCAGGCCGCCAGCCAATGCAGCGGTGATCGGTCAGTTCCCGGGGCGTGGAGGGGACGCCAAATCGTTCCAGGTAACTAGGAGCGGCGATGGCCAGTTGCCTCTGATCGGCCGAGACCGGCACCGCTATCATGTCCTGTTCGATGACCTCCCCGAGCCGAACCCCCGCATCATATCCTTCCGCGACGATGTCAAATTCTTCGTCGGTGATGGTGACGTCCAGTTGTACCTGCGGACAAGCCTCCGCAAAGGACGCCAGCAACTCGCCGGAAATGAACCGTTCTGCGATCGAGGAAACTGCAAGCCGCAGCAGGCCACTTGGATGAGTTGCCGACGCCGTCACGGTTTCAACCGCCGACCTTGCTTCGCTGATGGCCGGCGCGGCTTTTTCATATAGCCGCAATCCGGTTTCGGTCAGGCTGACGCTGCGGGTCGTGCGGTTGAACAAGGCAATGCCGAGCTGGTTTTCCAAACGCTTGACTGCCTGGCTGACCGCAGAGCGGGTAACACCCAGCCGATCGGCTGCGGCCCGGAAGCTCCTCGCTTCGGCCACGACGATGAACACATCCAGTTCGTTCAGATCGATAGTCATTGGTTAGAAATTCTTAACACCGAATACTCAGATAGGCAAATTGTCTCACCAGTGCCATCCCCTTATCTTGTCTTGAGCTTACAACAGACAGGAGATGGATATGGCTATCGATAAAGTTGTGCTCGTCACGGGGGCTTCCAGCGGCATTGGTGCCGGTATCGCGCGCGAGCTTGCGGACGCAGGCGCAAAGCTGATGCTGGGCGCACGTCGCGTGGACAGGCTCAGTGCCTTGCAGAGCGAACTGGCACAGTCAGCCGGAGAGGTGCGGGTGCGCAGCCTGGATGTCACTGCCCGCGACGATCTGCAGGAATTTGCCAACGCCGCGCGGGCGGAATGGGGAAGGGTGGACGTCATCATCAACAATGCCGGCGTCATGCCTCTTTCGCCGATGGCGTCGATGAAGGTGGACGAGTGGGACCGGATGATTGACGTCAACGTCAAGGGCGTCCTCAACGGCATTGCAGCGGTACTTCCGGGAATGCTGGCGCAAGGGTCCGGTCACATCATCAATATAGGCTCGGTCGGCGCGCTGTCCGTGTCGCCTACCGCCGCAGTCTATTGTGCGACGAAGTTCGCCGTCCGCGCCATCTCGGATGGATTACGGCAGGAAAACGACAAGCTGCGCGTCACCTGCATACATCCGGGCGTGGTGGAAAGCGAACTCGCCGACACCATCACCGATGACGGCGCCGCCGAACTGATGACCGCATACCGTGCCATCTCGATCCAGCCGGGCGCGATCGGTCGTGCTGTGCGCTTTGCGATCGAGCAGCCTGACGATGTCGATGTCAACGAGATCGTCGTGCGGCCAACGCGGGCGGCTCATTAACGCTGCCACACAAAGGAGATGCCGTCGGCTCCCGGCCGGCGGACCCGAGATCACCACATGCGCCAAGGCCTTACTCCCCTGCGATGACGTTCAAGGCGCAATCACCATGGGCAAAGGAGAACCAGCATGAGAAAGACCACGCAAAGTATCGTCGCAGCCTGGATGTTCGGCGGAGTTGCCTTGCTTTCCTCCGCAGCAAGCGGCCATGCAACCGATGGCGAACCCGAGGCGGAGCTTCGCAACAAGCAGATCATATCGGAGGCGTTCGCAGGCTGGGCTGCTGGCGGCACGTCCTTTTTCGACGACGTCCTTCATGACCAGGCAGTCTGGACTATCGAAGGATCAAGTCCGAGTGCCGGCACGTTCCAAGGCAGGCAGCAGTTCATGGAGAAGGCCGTCCGGCCGTTCGCCACCAGACTGCAAAGCCCGGTTCGGCCGCACTCGGTCACCCTCTGGGCAGATGGGGAACATGTGATCGCCCACTGGCGAGGAAGCGCCGTCGCAAAAGACGGCCGAGACTACAAGAACAGCTATGCGTGGATATTCAAGATGCGCGATGGCAAGGCCGAGGAGGTTACCGCCTTCCTGGATCTTGCTCCCTATGATGACGTCCTGCGCCGCATTCCCGCGCAACAATAGCCACGAACGCCGGCGCGCTCGACATCGCCAGTCGGGCGCCCCTTTTGCAACAACCGGAGCAGGTTCATGAGAACAGCATATATCGGTGCATCCGCCGTGGGTGCGGCAATACTGACAATGATCGGAATGTCCGGCGCTGCCGGCCAGCAGGGACCTTCCGCAAATCCGCAATCGCAAGGATCGGAGAATGGAATGGCACAACAGCATCCGTATGTCGGCATGTGGGTCACCCGGGATGGGCACATCCGTCAGGAGCTTCTGCCGAATGGTCGCTATGATGAAGCTCGAGGGACTCGAAAAAGCGCCTATCAGGGCAGATACGAGGTCCGGAACAACCAGATCCTATACTGGGATGATACCGGCTTTACAGCGGATGGCGAATTCGTTGACGCGAACACCCTTCATCATGGCGGCATGATCTTCTATCGGGAATAGAGGATCGACCGGGGCCGGAAGGGGCCTTCGCTGATGCATCCCATGGATCATTCCTCGGCAGAGGCCTCTGCCGCCTTCGTCGCCTTGGTGGCGAGCTCGATAAAGCGCTGGTATTCGGCGTCATCGAGCCCCGGAAGTATGTCTTTCTGCAGTTTTTCCACGACCGGGGCCACTGCGGCCAACAGGGTCTCCCCCGTCGTTGTCAGGGTCAGTTCGAGTGCCCGTTTGTCGCGCGTGCTGACCCTCCGTGTAACGAGCCCCTTCTGCTCAAGCCGGTCCGCGACGGCTCCCACGGTGGCACGGTCCTTTCCGATGGCATGAGAAAGCCTTGCCTGATCAATGCCCGGGCTGTCCCTGAGCGCATCGAGAGCGGCGAACTGAACGGGGGTCAGGTCATATCCAGCCTCCCGGACCCGCTGCAGAAAGACCTGCGTCGACAACTGGTGCAGGCGACGGATCAGATGCCCCGGCATTCTTGAACTCAGATACATGTAACACCCTCAGCAACCGGTGATCCCAAGTTCCGGCAGGGTACATCAGATTGGTAAGCACGCATACTTTTTTCATTGACGCTCATGCAATCAGGGGGCTATTGTAAGACGACTTACTATTGGTTCTTGGGAGGAACGATGCAGTACCACTTGGATGGATTTCGTCCGGGCGATCCGGAAGTGGCTGCCGTGCTTGGTGATCAGGATGCTCAAGGGCCGCTGCCGGACGTGGTGGACGTGCTGATCGTCGGGTGTGGACCGGCCGGTCTGACGCTGGCGGCGCAGCTTTCGCGCTTTCCCGAGATTCGCACGAGGATCGTCGAGCGTCGACCGGGACCGCTGGAAAAGGGGCAGGCCGACGGCATCTCATGCCGGTCTATGGAGATGTTCAACGCCTTCGGTTTCGCCGAGAAGGTTCTCAAGCAGGGATATTGGGTCAACGAGACGACCTTCTGGAAGCCCGATCCGTCGGATCCCGAACGTATCCTCCGCAATGGCCGGGTTCAGGATGTCGAGGACGGACTGTCCGAAATGCCCCATATGATCCTCAACCAGGCGCGCGTCCACGACATGTACCTGGATGTGATGCGCAATTCCCCGTCGCGTCTGGTGCCGGACTATTCGCTGCAACTGATTGATCTTACCGTTGATCCGGCTGGCGGCGAATATCCGGTCGAGGTCTCTCTGGAGCAGCAGGAAGCCGGTCAGGAAGCCGAGGTTGTCAGATTGCGGGCGCGCTACGTCGTGGGCTGTGACGGCGCCCGAAGCGCCGTTCGACGCGCGATCGGTCGCGAGCTGGTCGGGGATTCGGCCAACCATGCGTGGGGAGTGATGGACGTCCTTCCCGTTACGAACTTCCCCGACATCCGTATGAAGACGCTGATCCAGTCAGCCGATGAGGGAAATATCATCATCATCCCGCGTGAGGGCGGTTATCTGACCCGGCTTTATATCGAGCTGGACAAACTTGCTGCAGGCGAGCGGGTCGCCAGTCGCAACATCGACATCAGTCACCTGATCGCCGCCGCTCAGCGCATTTTCCGGCCCTATTCGCTCGATGTGAAGGAGGTCGCCTGGTGGTCGGTCTATGAGATCGGCCAGCGCCTCACCGACAAGTTCGATGATGTTCCGGAAGAAGACATCGGCAGGCGGATGCCACACGTTTTCATTGCCGGGGATGCGTGCCACACGCATAGTCCGAAGGCCGGACAAGGCATGAACGTGTCGATGGGAGATGCCTTCAACCTGGGCTGGAAGTTGATCTCGGTCCTGACCGGACGCTGCGGTACCGAGATCCTTCACAGTTATTCGGCGGAGCGACGGGCGGTTGCGCAGGACCTCATCGATTTCGACCGGGAATGGTCGAGGATCATGAGCGAGCGGCCTGAGAAGAGCGAGGGCCAAGGTGGTGAACCGCCGAAGTTCCAGCGGTATTTTATCCGGCACGGTCGTTATACGGCCGGCATGTCCGTGACCTATCAACCCTCCGCGTTGACGGGGCGGCCGACATGGCAGCCGCTTGCGAGCGGCTTCGAGATTGGCAAGCGGTTCCATTCCGCGCCGGTCATCCGTCTTGCCGACGGCAAGCCGATGGAGTTGGGCCATACCATCCTGGCGGATGCGCGTTGGCGCTTGTTCGCGTTCGCTCCGCAGGACGATCCGGCCGCGCCGGATTCGGCCATCCGCAAGCTCTCGGAGTTCCTCGCTGATGGGCAGCTTTCCCCGGTTCGCCGCCACACGCCACCCGGCGAGGATGTGGACTCGCTGATCGACGTGCGCGCCGTTTTCCAGCAGGGGTTTCGTGACCTTGCGTTGGAGGAGATGCCAGAGTTTCTCCTGCCCCGCAAAGGCAGGCTCGGGCTCGTCGACTACGAGAAGATGTTCTGCCCGGACTTAAAGGGAGGCCGCGACATTTTCGAGATGCGCGGAATCGATCGCAACAGAGGCTGCCTTGTGGTGGTCAGGCC
>JAEYTV010000500.1 GCA_023433855.1 Pseudomonadota bacterium
CCTTATGTAGGGCTCACCGGCCAGGCGCTTCCGCCGGGGCTCATCCGCGGGATTGCACGGCTTGCCTGCTGGACGGGTCTCGGGAGCCTCCAACTGGGGACAGACCAGAGCCACCGCCCGTTCGACGGCAATCCGCTCACGGCCGATGCCAACCGGTTCCAACGCAACGCCGAAATCATCGCGGCCCATCCTGAGCTAACGGTCGGTGCCCCCACGGCTCGCTGGCTGCATGAAACGTTCAAGGCCGCTCGCCGCGTTTCGAACCAGGCTCATCTCACGCGGATAACCATCCCGACCTTGATCCTCGCCCCCGTGCTGGACGGCATCGTACCCTACCGCACGCAGGAAAATCTCGCGCGCAACTTCCGGGCCGGCCAACTCGTGACCATCAATGGCGCGCGTCACGAACTTTTCCAGGACAAGGACATCTATCGCGCGCAGGGACTGGCCGCGATAGAAGCCTTCATGCCGGGTCTCGACGGCGGCTTCGGCCTTTCCGAGACAGCCGCCTGAGACCCCCTCAGCGCCGCGACAGCAACCCGAGCACCTGTTCATGCAAGGCGGCACTTCCTGCGGCAACGATTTTGCCCCCCTTCTCCGGCCGTCCGCCGTCCCAGGTGGTGACGATCCCTCCTGCCTGTTCGATCAGCGGAATAAGTGCGCCCACATCGTAGGGCTGCAGGCCGTTCTCGATCACCAAGTCCACATGGCCGGATGCCAGAAGTGCATAGGCATAGCAGTCACAGCCGTAGCGGAAGAGCCGAACCTTCTCCTCGACCGACCGGTAGTGCACAAGATCCTCTCCCCGGAACATGTGCGGAGACGTGGTGAAGAGAATCGCATCGGCAAGCGAATGGCATTCGCGGGTTCGAAGCTGCCTGGCGCCATCCGGTCCGTCGTACCATGAGCGCTCACCGTCGGCGAAATACCTTTCCCCGGTAAATGGCTGATCCATCAGCCCCATCTTGGCACGTCCGTCCGATTGGAAGCCGATCAGCGTTCCCCATACCGGCAGCCCGGAGATGAACGCTCGCGTACCGTCGATCGGGTCGATCACCCAGACGTGCTTTCGATCTAGGCCGATGCTCTCGTGTTCCTCCCCCAGAATTCCATGTTCCGGAAACCGCTGGAGAATGAGATCGCGGATTGCCGCTTCGGCTGCGCGGTCGCCTTCGGTGACCGGGTCGAAGCCCGTGCTGAGCTTGTTGGAAACCGAGATCCCCGTCCGGAACCGCGGCAAGGTCTCTGCCTTCGCGGCGTCGGCGAGTTCGAAGAAGAAGTCCCGGTCGGGCAACATTGATCGATTCCTTTCAGGATTGAAGGCAGGGTTCAGAATGGGCGGCATATCGAGCATGATCGTGGGGACCGCTGTTCCCAAATGCTGCGGCTCGCAGCCGAAATGGTCACGGGAAGCGCGTGTGCCGAGAAAAGCCTTGCTGAGAATTTAGACATTCGATCGAGCTGCTTGACATTTGTGCAAATCGCTTCTACTCTTATGGTGCAGTCGTTGACTGTAATACCCTCCTTGGGTGTTTCCTCCCTAGACATAACCGCGCGACGAGCGCGGTTTTTTTTGGCCGCTCGAAAGCGGCCGGCTATGCCGCCAAAGCACGGGGAGTTGGTTCACTCGGCCGCAAGGGCGGAAGTGCTGGTGACAAAATCAGCGGCGAAGCGGGCCATCTGGCGCATGAATATGGACAGGCCGTCTGCAATTGCGACAAATTCCGCCTTCTTGGCCAACGTGACTTCGTCGACGTAGAGAGCTCGATTGATCTCGATCTGCAAGGCATGCAAGCCTCGCACGGGCCGTCCGTAATGCTCGGTGATGAACCCCCCGGCATACGGCTTGTTCCGGACTGCCGAAAAACCCAGGTCATTGAGGAACTGCAATGCAGCCCGCGAGAATTCCGCCGACGCACTGGTGCCATAGCGATCACCGATGATGAAATCGGGGCGCATGTCGGATCCTGAAAGACGGATATTGCCCGGCATGGAGTGGCAGTCGATCAGAACGGCAAGTCCAAAGCGAGCGTGGGTGCGGGCAATCAGCTTCCTGAGACACGCATGGTAGGGTTTGTAGATCATCTCGATGCGCGACATGCCCTCTTCGACCGACAGTCGCCGCCGGTAGATTTCCATGTTCTCCGCAACGATGCGCGGTATCGTCCCGAGACCGCCGGCAACTCGCATCGAGCCGATGTTGACGAACGGCGGCAAAGGTCCGTCGAACATGCGTGGATCGAGTTCGTAAGGCTCGCGGTTGACGTCCAGATAAGCGCGCGGAAAATGCGCATGCAGAAGCGGCGCACCGAGATTGGGAGCTTCGACAAAAAGCTCGTCCACGTAGTGATCGGCAGAGCGTCTTATGGCGAGCGAGTCGAGATTGCTCTCCGCAAGGAAAGCTGCCGGATAGCGGCGACCGCTATGTGGAGAATTGAAAACGAACGGAATGGTCTGCGTGGCGGGCTCCCGTACCTCGAAATCCCCGAATTCGCCCGCGCTGCAATCCATCCTGCCTTTACCATGTGAAGAAGCTGTTCATGACGCATGTTGCCAGTTGCCCGCCATGAAGTCCATACTATCTATAGCCCACGAAACCCTCATATGCGGCTCATTAAACGGATCTTTACCGTGGTTTGCCAGTGTAAGAGACTTCTAAAACAAAATTGCATTGGATAACGGTCCCGGAGATGATTCAGAAAATCCTTCTCGCCGAAGATGATAACGATATGCGCCGTTTTCTGGTCAAGGCGCTCGAAAAGGCGGGCTATAAGGTTGCTTCCTTCGACAACGGCGCCAGCGCCTACGATCGGTTGCGCGAAGAACCCTTTTCTTTGCTCCTGACCGATATCGTCATGCCGGAAATGGACGGCATTGAACTGGCCCGACGGGCAACGGAGCTCGATCCGGACCTCAAGGTCATGTTCATCACCGGGTTTGCGGCAGTTGCCCTGAACTCCGATTCGAAGGCACCCAAGGACGCCAAGGTGCTTTCCAAGCCCTTCCACCTTCGCGACCTCGTTGACGAGGTCAACAAGCTGCTTGCCGCCTGAGGCGGGAAATTCGCCAATAACGCGCCGCTTCAAAAAAAGCGTCGCAATCCACCTCAAAACCTGTTGACGGCCCGATCAGTCTATGGTCTATGCGCCGCCATCGGATGGGCGTGTAGCTCAGCGGGAGAGCACTACGTTGACATCGTAGGGGTCACAGGTTCAATCCCTGTCACGCCCACCATCCTGTTTCGGTTAAAGCCCTGCCAGCGCGGGGCTTTTTTCCTTTTTTGGATCTCGTTGATCCCTCACCCCAACGCCTGCTCTGGCTCTTGATATCGTTGATAAACTCGACGCGCTCCCCTCACCTTTCAGTGGGGGTATTGAGGCCCTTTGAGGTCACGCTTCCTCCTACGTGGCGCGAGTTACAACGTAGTGCTCCTGAGGTTCAGTGAACTTCGTTCCCTCCAAATGATATGCACGGTCAGTTTCCGGTTTGGAGATGTCGCCGATTGACTCGCCCCCGATGTATCTGCAGTTTTCGTTGTCGGTTATCTTAAAATTGTGGGCGGACAGAATGGAGCCGAAGCGGACTTTCAAGCGCGAGGACCTGTACAACCTGATCTGGTCTACACCGATCTCGAAGGTCGCCGAAAGCGTGGGGATTTCCGATCGAGGGTGGGCCAAGATCTGCGCTCGGCATCAAATTGCAGTTCCTGGCCGGGGGTACTGGGCAAAGATTGAGGCTGGCCAGCCGGCGACAAGGACGCCGCTCTGGAAGTTTGACAATCCGTCGCTCGATATCGTCCACATCGGCGGGACAAAACAGCAC